>NZ_JBEXKG010000033.1:0-62679 GCF_040609555.1 Streptomyces sp. NPDC004658 | reverse complement strand
CGAGCGGCCAGGGGGTCCACGCTGATGATGCTGACCTGCCAGCCGCGCTCGCTCAGACCACGTACGAGATCATCCCCGGGCCCGTCACCGGGTCGACCGGGTGGCCGGCGACCGCGATGATCGCGTCGCCGGGGCGGACGGCGACACCGGGTGCGGCGAGCGGGGAGCGGGCCTCGGGGTCGGAGGTCTCCGACGGCAGGATGCGGTCGATGCGCCAGCTGCCGTCCTCGTGGCGGGAGATGTCGGCGCCGAGCAGGCCGTGCCGGGCACGGCGGCCGGAGCCGCCGCGCGGGATGACGTAGGCGTGCGAGGTGCCGAGCTCGCCGTGCACCTCCCAGAGCAGGTCGACCAGGTCGCTGTGGGTGGCGAGGCGGGCCAGGAGCGGGCGGTAGCGGGCGAGCACGCCGTCCCAGTCGGTGCCGCCGAGGTCGGGACGCCAGAAGTGGTCGCGCATGAGGCGGCCGGTCTCGTCGTACATCTGCCGCCACTCGGCGGCCGGGTCGACGGTCTGCCGGACCCGGGCGAGGTCGACGGTGACGCTGGTGTCGCCGTCGTCGTCGGTGCCGGTACGGCGGTCGCTCGGTACGACCCGGAGCCGGCCGTCGGCCCACAGCAGGACGCGTTTGCCGTCGCCGCTGACCTCGAAGTGGTCGGCTTCGGAGGCGAGGTGCTCCAGACGGCGCTGGGCGAGGTCGTACCGCTCCAGCTCGGTGTGCGGGTCGGGGTCCTCGGGGTGGGCGCGGGAGGCGCCGAGGACGCCCTGCACCGGGTGGCGCAGCCACAGGACGCCGTCCTTGGCGGCCCGGAGCGTGGAGTAGCGGCCGGCCTCGACCGGGAAGGGGACGATGCGGTCGGCCAGGCCCTCCAGGTCGATGCGGGTGGTCGGCGTGCCGTCGCCGTCGGGGGTCTCGTCCTTGTCGGGGGTCTCGAAGGGGCGGCCGTGGCGCTGCGGACCGAACGGCGAGGGCGTGGTGGCGGCCAGCGTGATCAGGTGCGGGCGGGCGCCGACCACGAAGGCGAGGTCGAAGACGTGCTCGTCGTAGACCGGGTCGAAGGCGCGGTTGGAGAGGAACGCGAGGTGTTTGCCGTCCAGGGTGAAGGCGGGCGCGTAGTCCTGGAAGCGGAGCGGGGTGGCCTCGGTCACCGACAGGTCGGTGGTGTGGGCGACGCGCAGCTGGGACAGCGGGCGGGGGCCGGGGTGGGACCAGGCGAGCCAGGCGGAGTCGGGGGAGAAGGCGAGGCCGGAGACCTCGCCGTCGTCGCTGCGGTCGACCTCGCGGACCTCGCCGGTCTCGCGTTCGACGAGCAGGAGTCTGCCGTCGTGCGCGGCCACGGCGGCCCGGCTGCCGTCGGGTGCCATGGCCAGTTCCAGGACCCGGCCCAGCTGCCCGGCGGCGAGCCGGCGCGGCGGGGCACCGGGCACGGTGCCGGTCGCGGGCGCGAACTCCAGGGCGTCGTCGCCCTCGGCGTCCGTCACCCACACCGCCCACTCCTCGCCCTCCGCGCGGAACGCGCGCGGCATCCGGGCGCGCACACCGGGGGTGGCGGCCAGGGCGCGGGCGGGGCCGGAGCGGTGGGTGACCCAGTGGATGCCGCCGCGCACGCAGACGGCGCTGCCGCGCGCGGTGTGGTCGGGGGCCGCCTCGCCGAACCAGCGGGCGGCGTTGACCGGGTACGGCCGCAGGTCGGCGCGGGGTCCGCCGAGCCGTACGTCCAGCCGGCGCGGCTCGGCGTCCTCCAGGTCGTCCAGGAGCCAGAGTTCGCCGGCCGAGCTGTAGACGACGCGGGTGCCGTCGCCGGCCGCGTGGCGGGCGTAGAAACCTCCCCCACGCTCGGCTCCGCTCGCGCGGGAGGTGCCCCCAAGCGGTGTGTGCCGGCGCAGGTCGGAGCCGTCGGCGAGGGAGGAGTACAGCGCGCCGGTGCCCTCGTGGTCGGAGAGGAACGCGATCCGGTCACCCACCCACACCGGGCACTCGATGTTCCCGTCGAGGTCCTCGTGCAGCCGGACGAACTCGCCACCGCCGTCCCGGTCGATCCACAGCTTGCCCGCCGTGCCGCCCCGGTAGCGCTTCCAGTGGGCGGCCTCGCGGCCCATCGGCGCGGACAGCAGCACGGTGGCCGGGCCGAGGGCCACATCGCCGACCGGGCCGTACGGCAGGGTCTCGGCGGGCCCGCCGTCCAGCGGGACGGCGTGCGCCCAGGTGTGCCGGAAGCTGTGCCGGCCGTGCGCGCCGAGCGCGAGCACCCGCCCGTCCTGGGTCCAACCGCGCACCTCGGTACGGCCGTTGCCCCAGTACGTCAGCCGCTCGGCGGGGCCCCCGTCGACCGGGGCGGCGTGCACCTCGGGGGCGCCGTCCCGGGTGGAGGTCCAGGCGAGGTGCCGGCCGTCCGGCGATATCCGGGGCCGGGTCACCGGCCTGTTGTCGGCGCTGACCCGCCAGGCCCGGCCGCCGTCGACCGGCGCGAGCCAGACGTCGTCCTCGGCGACGAAGGTCACCAAGTCGCCGTGCAGATGGGGGAATCGGAGATATGCGGAGTCTGCCGTCGTTCCGGTCGAAGCACCCTGGGTCACGCCGTCACTCTACGCAGTGACCGGTGCGCCCGCTCCCGGTTTCGGATCACTTGCCCGGCACGGGCCAGACGGTGCGGGTGACGGTGACGGTCACCGTCGGCCGTCCCCCGGTGGGCGGCCGGTACGTCGGGCCGGGCGTGGCGGCGCAGTCGCCGAGTCCGTCGACGCGGAACACCTGTCTGCCGTCGACCCTGGCGGTCAGGTCCCCGCGCACACAGGCGCCGTCGACGGCCTTGGTCACCAGCCCCGCGACGACGATCTTCCGCCCGTCGCCCGTCTCGCCCCGGCAGTCGACGGAGACGACGGTGGTCGCGCTCGGCGCGGGCGAGCCGCCGCGCGCGCCGTCGTCGCGGTAACCGCCGGTGCAGTTCAACCAGTTGACGTTCACATGCCGGTGTTCCAGCGCGGCGGTCGCGGTCCGGTCGGTGGTGTGGGCGACGGCCGCGGACCCCAGCCCGCCACCGGGCTGACAGGCCACGACGGCCCCGCCGCCCACCGCGACGAGTCCCGCCACGCCCACCAGGCGCGCCCGACCCCGCATCCGCCTCGAAACCCCCATGCAGGGCAGCGTGCCACCGGCCCCCACCGCGGGGAAGCCCGGATACGGCCACTCACCCGTTCGGGTGGGAAACCCCCGAAGGGGGGCGGGGAACCGCGCGCCCGGCCGCGACCGAGCGGCAGCCCGAGGACCGCGCATGGGATCGCGGCGCGCCCCGGCGCAGCCGCCGTCAGCCGCGCAGCAGCAGCCACTCCTGGAGTTCCACCAGGTTGCCCTCCGGGTCCTTGAGGTGGGCCACACGCATGCGGTCGGTCATGGCGGCCGGCCCGCGCAGCAGGGTCGCGCCCCGGGCGGCGATCTCCGCGCAGTAGGCGTCGAGGTCGTCGACGCGCAGGACGACCAGGGACCGGTGGCCGGTGGCGGTCCCGCCCAGCTCGGACAGGATCTCCGCCATCATCGCCCGGTCCTGGAGGGCGATCCCGGCGGATCCGGTGTGCGGGCTGAACTTCTCGTACGGCCCCTCCGCCGCGCCGGACTGCGGCTTGAGCCCGAGGACGTCGGCGTAGAAGCGGTAGCAGGCGGCGAAGTCGGTGACCAGGAGCCGGACCTGGGCGAGTTCCACGGTGTCTCCGGGGGTCAGGACCAGCGGCCGGTGCGGCCCAGCAGCAGGGCCACGGCGGCGGTGCCGGCGGTGGAGGTGCGCAGGACGGTGGGGCCGAGGACGCAGGCCTTCGCGCCCGCCTCCTCGAAGAGCGCCAGCTCGTCCCGTGAGACACCGCCTTCCGGACCGACGACCAGGACGATCTCGCCCTCGGTGGGCAGTGCGGCGGTGGCCAGGGGCTCGCTGACATGGTCGAAGTCGGAGTGGAGCACGGCGGCGAAGTCCGCCGCGGCCAGCAGTGCGGCGACCTGCTTGGTCGTCGCCGGCTCCGCCACCTCGGGGAACCGCAGGCGACGGGACTGCTTGCCGGCCTCCCGCGCGGTGGCACGCCACTTGGCGAGCGCCTTCAGCCCCCGCTCGCCCTTCCACTGGGTGATGCACCGGGCGGCCTGCCAGGGCACGATCGCGTCGACGCCGGTCTCCGTCATCGTCTCCACGGCCAGCTCGCCGCGGTCGCCCTTGGGCAGGGCCTGGACGACGGTGATGCGCGGGCTGGGCTCGGGTTCCACCGGGAACTCGACGGGCTCGACCACCAGGTGGTCCTTCCCCGACACGCTGACGACGGCCCCGGCCGCGCCCCGGCCCCTGCCGTCGGTGAGCACCACGTGCTCGCCCGGCTGCAACCGCCGTACGGAGACCGCGTGCCGTCCCTCGGGGCCCTGGACGTCGACGACCGAGCCGGGGCCCACGCCCTCCAGCGAGTCGACGACGAACACCGGCGCGGTCATCGGGGACCGCCCTGGGCCGACAACGCTGTCCGGGCCTCGGCGAGTTCGGCCGCCAGCACCTCCACCAGCCGGCCCGCGGGCAGCTCCCGGGCCATCCGGTGGCCCTGCCCGGCCCACATGGCCATGCCCTGCGCGTCCTCGGCCTTGGTGGCGGCCTTGCGCAGGGGCGCGGTGAGGTGGTTGACCTCGGGGTAGGCGGCGGGGGCGTACGGGCCGTGCTCGCGCAGGAAGCGGTTGACCAGCGCACGGGCCGGGCGGCCGGTGAAGGCGCGGGTCAGCTCGGTGCGCGGGAACAGCGGGTCGGTCAGCGCCCGCTTGTGCAGGGGGTGCGCACCGGACTCGTGGGTGGCGACGAACGCGGTGCCCAGCTGGGCGGCGCTCGCGCCCGCCGCGAGGACGGCGGCGATCTGGCCGCCGCGCATGATGCCGCCGGCGGCGACGATCGGGAGGCGCACGGCCTCGCGGACCTGCGCGACCAGCGACAGCAGGCCGATGCCGGCGCCGTCGTTCTCCGGGAGGTCCCGGTGGGTGCCCTGATGTCCGCCGGCCTCCACGCCCTGCGCGATCACCGCGTCGGCCCCGGCCCGCTCGACCGCGCGGGCCTCCTCGGCGGTGGTGGCGGTGACCAGGGTGAAGGTGCCGGCGCGGCGGAGCCTGTCGAACACCTCGCGGCGCGGCACGCCGAAGTGGAAGGAGACCACCGGTACCGGGTCGTCGAGCAGGACGGCGAGCTTGGCGTCGTAGCCGTCGTCCCGGCCGCTGTCCGGGTCACCCAGCTCGGTCTCGTACCAGGCGGCCTCGCCGGCCAGCTGGTGCGCGTAGACCTCGACGGCCCCGGACTCGGCGTGCTCGGGCTGGGGCATGAACAGGTTCACGCCGAAGGGGCGGCTGGTGAGCCCGCGCAGCTGCTTGATCTCCTGGTACATGCCGTCGGCGGTCTTGTACCCGGCGGCGAGGAACCCGAGGCCACCGGCCTCGGAGACGGCGGCGGCGAGCTGCGGGACGGAGACACCGCCCGCCATGGGGGCCTGCACGATCGGGTGGGGGAAGAGATCGGTCAGCGCGGAGGACATGACCGCATGGTGTCACGTCCTCCGTACAAGTCCGAATCCGGGCATCCCCCGGCATAGGCCCGTGGCATACGGGGTGCCGAGGCGCCCCGTACGTCACCGCTCAGCGCCCGTTGAACGCGTCCTTCAACCGTGAGAACAGCCCCTGCTGACCGGGCTGGAACTGGCCCTGCGGCCGTTCCTCGCCGCGCAGCTTGGCCAGCTCGCGCAGCAGCCGCTCCTGCTCCGGGTCCAGCTTGGTCGGCGTGGTCACCTCGACGTGCACGACCAGGTCGCCCCGGCCGCCGCCGCGCAGATGCGTCACGCCCCGGCCGTGCAGCGGGATCGACTGGCCGGACTGGGTGCCGGGCCGGATGTCGACCTCCTCCAGGCCGTCCAGCGTCTCCAGCGGCACCTTCGTGCCGAGGGCCGCCGCCGTCATCGGGATCGTGACCGTGCAGTGCAGGTCGTCGCCGCGCCGCTGGAACGTCGGGTGCGGCAGCTCGTGGATCTCGACGTACAGGTCGCCCGCCGGGCCGCCGCCGGGGCCGACCTCGCCCTCACCGGCGAGCTGGATCCGCGTGCCGTTGTCGACACCGGCCGGGATCTTCACGGTCAGCGTCCGCCGCGAGCGCACCCGGCCGTCGCCGGCGCACTCCGGGCACGGGGTCGGGACGACCGTGCCGAAGCCCTGGCACTGCGGGCACGGGCGGGAGGTCATGACCTGGCCCAGGAAGGACCGGGTGACCTGGGAGACCTCACCCCGGCCGCGGCACATGTCACACGTCTGGGCGGACGTGCCGGGCGCCGCGCCCTCGCCGTTGCAGGTGTTGCAGACGACGGCGGTGTCGACCTGGATGTCCTTGGTGGTCCCGAAGGCCGCCTCGTCCAGCTCGACCTCGATCCGGATCATCGCGTCCTGGCCGCGGCGGGTGCGCGAGCGCGGCCCGCGCTGCGACGCCGTACCGAAGAACGCGTCCATGATGTCGGAGAAGTTGCCGAAGCCGCCGGCCCCGAAGCCGCCCGCGCCCGCGCCGCCCGACTGGGACAGCGGGTCGCCGCCGAGGTCGTAGACCTGCTTCTTCTGCGGGTCCGACAGCACCTCGTAAGCGGCGTTGATCTCCTTGAACCGCTCCTGGGTCTTCGGGTCCGGGTTGACGTCCGGGTGCAGCTCGCGCGCGAGCCGGCGGAACGCCTTCTTGATCTCATCCTGCGACGCGTCGCGGCGCACGCCGAGAACGGCGTAGTAGTCCGTGGCCACTTACGACTCCGCCAGGATCTGTCCGACGTACCGTGCCACTGCGCGTACCGCTCCCATCGTTCCCGGGTAGTCCATGCGGGTCGGTCCGACCACGCCGAGCTTGGCAACCGCCTCGCCGCCCGAACCGTAGCCGACCGACACGACGGAGGTGGAGTTGAGTCCTTCGTGGGCGTTCTCGTGGCCGATGCGCACGGTCACGCCCGGGTCCTTGGCCTCGCCGAGGAGCTTGAGGAGCACGACCTGCTCCTCCAGGGCCTCCAGGACGGGCCGGATCGTGAGGGGGAAGTCATGCCCGAAGCGGGTCAGATTGGCGGTGCCGCCGATCATCAACCGCTCCTCGTTCTCCTCCACGAGTGTCTCCAGAAGAGTGGAGAGCACCGTGGAGACCGTACCGCGGTCCTCCGGCTCGAACGCCTCCGGGAGGTCCTCGACCAGCTTCGGCACGTCCGTGAACCGGCGGCCGGCGACCCGGCTGTTCAGCCGCGCCCGCAGATCCGCCAGGGACGCCTCGCCGAACGGCGCCGGGCAGTCGACCATCCGCTGCTCGACCCGGCCGGTGTCCGTGATCAGCACGAGCATCACGCGCGCGGGAGCCAGCGAGAGCAGCTCCACGTGCCGGACCGTGGACCGGGTCAGGGACGGGTACTGCACGACGGCGACCTGCCGGGTGAGCTGGGCGAGCAGCCGCACGGTCCGGGCCACGACGTCGTCGAGGTCGACGGCGCCCTCCAGGAAGTTCTGGATGGCCCGGCGCTCCGGCGCGGTCATCGGCTTCACGCCCGCCAGCTTGTCCACGAACAGCCGGTAGCCCTTGTCGGTGGGGATCCGCCCCGCACTGGTGTGCGGCTGGGCGATGTACCCCTCCTCCTCCAGGGCCGCCATGTCGTTGCGGACGGTCGCCGGGGAGACGCCGAGGTTGTGCCGCTCCGTGAGCGCCTTGGAACCGACCGGCTCCTCGGTGCCCACGTAGTCCTGGACGATGGCGCGCAGTACCTGAAGCCTGCGTTCACTCAGCATTCGCGCGCACCTCCAGCACGTCGTCCCCTCGTCCCTCCGGGTCGTCCGCCTGGCACTCTTCCCTCGCGAGTGCCAGCGTTCCCCGGCCCAGTGTACGGCTGCCGGGTACACCCAGGGCAAGGTCGGGCCGCCGTACCGGCTCGTACCGCTAGCGTCGCGGGTATGACCGTGACTTGGGAAGAGCTGGGGTGGGAGCGGCTGACCGCCGGGGTGGGCCGGTGCCGGCTCCCGGGCTGGGACTGCACGGTGGGGCTGGTCCTGGGCGAGGGTACGGCACTGCTCGTGGACGCCGGTTCGAGCCTCGCGGAGGGCGCCCGGCTGCGCGCCGGGGCCGAGCGGCTGGCGGGCGGCCGTGTGACCCATCTCGCGCTCACCCATCCCCACTTCGACCACGTCTTCGGCGCCGCCGTGTTCGCGGGGGCGGAGGTGTACGGGGCGGTGGGCCTGGACGCGGTGTTCGCGTACGAGCGGGCGGACCTGCGGCTGGACGCGATCCGCAACGGGCTGCCGGTGGCCGACGCCGACGAGGCGGTGGACGCGCTGGTCCCGCCCCGGCACGCGGTCTCCGGCGAGTGGACGCTCGACCTCGGCGGCGGCCGCCAGGCGCTGCTGGCCAACGTGGGCCCCGGCCACACCGCGCACGACCTGGCCGTGCTGGTCCCGGGCGACCCGGAGGTGGTGTTCTGCGGCGACCTGGTGGAGGAGTCCGGCGAACCCCAGGCCGGCCCGGACGCGGTCCCGTCCCGCTGGCCGGACGCGCTGGACCGGCTGCTGGCGCTCGGCGGCCGGGACGCGCTGTACGTGCCCGGTCACGGGGCGGTCGTGGACGCGGGGTTCGTCCGCCGCCAACGGGACGCCCTGGCAACGCGGTTCGGCGTGATCTGAGCGGCTCTTCTCCGGGGTTCCGGCGTGTCGTACGCCTCGCCGCGCGGCTTCTCCTATCGTCATCCGAATGCGCCAGTACTCCGCCGACCTGACCCCACCGTGGAAGAAGCCCAAGCCCGTACCGGAGGTCCCGGCCGAGCCGGGTCTGGTGGTGGAGGAGCCCGGCACCGGGTTCTGCGGCGCGGTGATCCGCTGCGAGGCGGGCACGGTGACCCTGGAGGACCGCTTCGGCAAGCACCGGGTGTTCCCGCTGGAGCCGCGCGGCTTCCTGCTGGAGGGCCGGGTGGTGACGCTCGTCCGCCCCGCCTCCTCGACCCCGGCACGTCCCACCCGCACGGCGTCCGGCTCGGTCGCCGTCCCCCAGGCACGCGCGCGCGTGGCCCGCGCCGGCCGCATCTACGTGGAGGGCCGGCACGACGCCGAGCTGGTCGAGAAGGTGTGGGGCGACGACCTGCGGATCGAGGGCGTGGTCGTGGAGTACCTGGAGGGCGTGGACGACCTCCCGTCGATCGTGGAGTCCTTCGCCCCGGGCCCGGACGCGCGCCTGGGCGTCCTGGTGGACCACCTGGTGCCGGGGACGAAGGAGTGGCGGATCGCGCAGTCGGTGACGAGCGAGCACGCGCTGGTCGTCGGCCACCCGTTCATCGACATCTGGCAGGCGGTGAAGCCGGCGTCGCTGGGCATCGAGGCGTGGCCGGCGGTGCCGAAGGGGCAGGACTGGAAGACGGGGGTGTGCCGGGCGCTGGGCTGGCCGGCGGAGAACACCGGGGCGGTGTGGCAGGCGATCCTGAAGCGGGTGGGCTCCTACAAGGACCTGGAGCCGGAGCTGCTGGGCAGGGTGGAGGAGCTGATCGACTTCGTCACGGGTAGCGGTGGGGCCTGACGTCGGGGAACGTTCCGAACTCGGTGGTGTCCAGTTCGACCCCGAGAACCTCCAGGGGCACCGGATCGCCGAACTTGACGATCTCCTGGCTGAGGTAGTCGGCGTCCTCCCCCTGGCCCGCCGGCTTCGTCAGCAGAACGCACTGGGCCATGATCGGGTCGACGACGAGGTAGGCAGGGATCTTCCCCGCCGCGTAGATCGAGCGCTTGACCACGTAATCCTGGTGGACGCGCTGTACTTCGAGACGACCTCCAGCACCATCGTGATCAGCCGACTGGGCAACAGCCGCCCCGAACCCGGCAGGACGTCGGGCGAGATGACCACCAGGTCCGGCACCGGCTCGCTCGACTCACCGGCGATGTCGACGTCCTGGGTCTGAAGGGGGTACCACCGCTCAAGGGGCATCTGCCGCTGTGTGTGCAGCTCGTCCACAGCGGTCATCTCCGTGGCCTCCACATCCGCCGCGTCCCACGGCGGCAGCCCACGAACCAGGTTAGGGACCGAACCGGCGTTCCGGGGGGATCCACCCGCCGGGGTTGATCAGTCCACCAGGTCCCGCACCACCGCGTCCGCCAGCAGCCGCCCGCGCAGGGTCAGCGCGGCCCGCCCCTCCTCGTACGGCCCCTCCTGGAGGAGCCCGTCCGCCAGCGCGCGCCGGGACGCCGCGAGCCCCTCCTCCTTCAGCAGGGACAGCGGGACCCCCTCCCGCAGCCGCAGCTCCAGCAGGATGCGTTCCACGCGCCGGTCCTCCTCGGACAGCAGCTCACGCCCGGCACCCGGCGAACGCCCCGCCGCGAGGGCCGCCGCGTACGCGCCCGGGTGTTTCACGTTCCACCAGCGGACCCCGCCCACGTGCGAATGGGCGCCGGGGCCCGCGCCCCACCAGTCCGCGCCCCGCCAGTACAGCTCGTTGTGCAGGCAGCGGCCCGCCCCGGAGGTGGCCCAGTTGGAGACCTCGTACCAGTCGAAGCCCGCCGCGCTCAGGGTCTCCTCGGCGATCAGGTACCGGTCGGCGTGGACGTCGTCGTCGGTCATCGGGATCTCGCCCCGGCGGATGCGGCGGGCGAGCTGGGTGCCCTCCTCCACGATGAGCGCGTAGGCGCTGATGTGGTCCGGTCCGGCGCCCAGGGCGGCCTCCAGGGACGCCCGCCAGTCGTCGTCGCTCTCCCCCGGCGTGCCGTAGATCAGGTCGAGGTTGACGTGCTCGAAGCCCGCCGCCCGCGCCTCCGCGACGCAGCGCTCGGGGCGGCCGGGGGTGTGGGTGCGGTCGAGGACCTTCAGCACGTGCTGCCTGGCGCTCTGCATGCCGAAGGAGATCCGGTTGAAGCCGCCCTCGCGGAGGGTGGCGAGGTAGGCGGGGTCGACGGACTCCGGGTTCGCCTCCGTGGTGATCTCCGCGTCCGGTGCCAGCCCGAACTCGTCCCGGATCGCCGCGAGCATCCGTACGAGGTCGTCGGCGGCCAGCAGCGTCGGCGTACCGCCGCCGACGAACACCGTGCGGACCTCGCGCGGGTCGTCGCCCAGCACCTTCCGGGCCAGGCGGACCTCGTCGGTCAGCGTGTCCGCGTAGTTGTCCCGGGAGGCCAGCACCCCGCCCGTGCCGCGCAGCTCGGTCGCGGTGTAGGTGTTGAAGTCGCAGTAGCCGCAGCGGGTCGCGCAGTACGGGACGTGCAGGTAGAAACCGAGCGGGCGGGCGGCGGCCCCGGTGAGCGCCTGCGCGGGCAGCGCGCCGTCGGCGGGGACGGGCTCGCCGTCGGGGAGTGCGGAAGGCATGCCTTCCATTGTCCAGCACCGCGGGCGTTACTCCGCCTGGAGCACCAGCAGGGCCAGGTCGTCCTCCGGCAGGCCGCCGCCGAAGTCGTGGACCAGGCGGCGGATCCTTTCAGCGATCCGCTCGGCTCCGAGCCCTGCGCAGCCGGACAGGGCGCGGGCGAGGCCGTCGCCGTCGTCGAACTGCCGGGTGCCGGAGCGCCGCTCGGTCACGCCGTCGGTGACGCAGAGCAGGCTGTCGCCCGGGCGCAGGTCGAGGGTCTCGCTGGTGTAGGTCTCGTCCTCGACCACGCCGAGGAGGGTCTGCGGACGGGCGGCGGTGCGCACGGTGCCGTCGGGGCTGAGGACGAGCGGCAGGGGGTGCCCGGCGGAGGCGAGGGTGCAGCGGACCCCGCCGTCGTACGGCGTCAGCTCGCCGTACAGGAGGGACAGGAAGCGGGTCTGCGGGCCCTCCCCGGTGGCCAGGGGCCGCCCGCCGACGGCGACCAGGGCGCGGGCGGCGGCGTCGGCGGCCTCGGTGGCGTCGTCCAGGAGGAGCTGGTTGAGGCGGTCCAGGACGTCGGCGACCCGGTAGCCCTCGCGGGCCAGCAGGCGCAGCCAGGGGCGGGCGAGGCCGATCACCACGGCGGCCTCCGGGCCCTTGCCCTGGACGTCGCCGACGGCGAAGCACCAGCGGCCGTCGCCCGCCGGGAACAGGTCGTAGAAGTCGCCGCTGGGACCGCCCTTGTCGCAGGGCTCGTAGACGAGCGCGCTGCGCACGCCGGGGATCTCGGCGACGGCGCCGGGCAGCAGGCCGCGCTGGAGGACGGCGCTGATGGTGGCCTGGCGGGCGTACTGCCGTGCCGCGCCGATGGCCAGGGCGACCCTGCGGCTGAGGTCCTCCACCAGCCCGGTCACCTCGTCCGGGAAGCCCGTCAGCCCGCACCGGCCGATGACCAGCGTGCCGAGCGGCCGGCCGCCCGCGATGAGCCGGTACGACAGCGCCGTCCCGTGGGTGCCCTGCGGGCCCAGCGCGTGGCCGGGCCAGGGGTAGGGCTCGGGACCGGAGCGCAGCCCGCCCGGCGGGCACGGCGGCTCCTTCTCCAGGGCGCACCGCAGCTCCTCGATGCGGGCCTCGCTGGCGTGCCAGACCCGGGCGGGCCCGCCGGCGGCGCCGCCGCGGAGGGTCGCCTCGTCCTCCAGCCAGACCGCGCACCAGTCCGCGAGCCGGGGCACGATCAGCTGGCCGGTGAGCGCGGCGACCAGGTTCTCGTCCAGTTGGCCGGCGAGCAGGTCGGAGGCCTCGGCGAGGAAGGACAGGGCGCCGCGGCCGAGCCAGTCCCGGTCGCCCTCGGCGCGATGCGGCTGCGGGGCGAGGTCCTCGGCGACCTCCAGGGCCGGGTCGGGGCCGGGTCCGTCCAGGGCCTCGCTGCCGCCCGGGGGCAGCCGCGCCCAGACGGTCTTGGCACCGGTGCGGTACGTGACGCCCCAGGACTCGGCGAGGGTGGCGACGAGACGCAGGCCGCGCCCGTACTCGGGGGTGTCGTACGGCGCCTCGCCGCTCGTGGCGTCCCGCGGGGCACGGGACGGGTGCTGGTCGCGCACCTCGACGACGAGCGCGCCGGTGTCCTCCAGCCGCCACTCGACGTGCACCTCGGTGCCGGCGTGCACGACGGCGTTGGTGACCAGCTCGCTGACGACGGCCATGGCGTCGTCGGCGAGCCGCGCGCAGACCCCGGGCATCCCGTCCAGCGCGGCCCGCACGAGCGCGCGGGCCGAGCCCGGGGCGAGGGGACTCCCGGGCAGCGTGGCCCGCCCCGTCGTCTCACCGGGCTGGACGCCGCTCTCCCGCTGCGTGGGTATGGCCGCCATATCCATGCGGTCAGGGTGACAGACGGAGGGCACCTATAAGCACTGAGTCACGGAAGTGACCAGAAGACGGAACGTTTCGGGCGTGGGTGAGCAGGAACGGGGCGGGGGCCGCGCCACCCTGCGGCTCCGCCGCGGGAGCGCGACCGACCACGGCGCACGCGCAGCCGCCGGCGGTCCCGGCCCCGCTCTACGCCTCCTTCGTCCCCGCGTACATCTCCTCGATGAGGTGCTTGTACTCCCGCTCCACCACCGGCCGCTTCAGCTTCAGGCTCGGCGTGATCTCCCCGTGCTCCACATCGAGGTCCCGCGGCAGCAGCCGGAACTTCTTGATGGTCTGCCAGCGCTGGAGCCCGGCGTTGAGCTGCCGCACGTACCCGTCGACCATCTCCACCGTCTGCGGCGCGGCGACGATCTCGGCGTACGACTTCCCCTCCAGCCCGTTCTCCTTCGCCCACTCCTGGATCGCGATCTCGTCCAGGGCGATGAGGGCGGTGCAGTAGTTCCGGTCGGCGCCGTGCACCAGGATGTTGGAGACGTACGGGCACACCGCCTTGAACTGCCCCTCGACCTCGGCCGGGGCGACGTACTTGCCGCCGGACGTCTTGATGAGGTCCTTCTTGCGGTCGGTGATGCGCAGGTAGCCGTCGGGCGACAGCTCGCCGATGTCCCCGGTGTGGAACCAGCCGTCGGACTCCAGCACCTCGGCGGTCTTCTCGGGCAGCTTGTGGTAGCCCTCCATGATGCCGGGGCCGCGCAGCAGGATCTCGCCGTCGTCGGCGATGCGGACCTCGGTGCCGGGCAGCGGCTTGCCGACCGTGCCGGTGCGGTAGGCCTCACCGGGGTTGACGAAGGAGGCCGCGGAGGTCTCGGTGAGGCCGTAGCCCTCCAGGATGTGGATGCCGGCTCCGGCGAAGAAGTAGCCGATCTCCGGGGAGAGCGCGGAGGCACCGGAGACGCAGGCGCGCAGCCGGCCGCCGAAGGCCTCCCGGAGCTTGCCGTAGACGAGGGTGTCGGCGACCTTGTGCCTGCTGGCGAGCCCGAACGGCACGGAGGCGGTGCCGGTGCGCCGGAAGTTGTCCTGGCTGGCCTTGGCGTACTCGCGGGCGACCTCGGCGGCCCACTGGAAGATCTTGTACTTGGCCGCGCCGCCCTCGCGGGCCTTGGCCGCGACGCCGTTGTAGACCTTCTCGAAGATGCGCGGTACGGCCGCCATGTACGTCGGCTGCACCACCGGCAGATTCTCGATGATCTTGTCCACGCGGCCGTCCACGGCGGTGACGTGCCCGACCTCGATCTGTCCGGAGGTGAGCACCTTGCCGAAGACGTGCGCCAGCGGCAGCCACAGGTACTGCACGTCGTCCATGGTCACCAGGCCGGTCGCGGCGATGGCCTTCGCCATGTAGGCCCAGTTGTCGTGCGGCAGCCGCACACCCTTGGGGCGTCCGGTGGTGCCGGAGGTGTAGATGAGGGTGGCGAGCTGGTCCTTGGTGATCGCGTCGACCCGCTCCTTGATCAGCTGCGGGTGCTGCTCCAGGTAGGCGGTGCCGCGCCGCTCCAGCTCGGCCAGGGTGATCACCCAGTCGTCCGTCTCGACGCCGGCCGGGTCGATGACGACGACCTTGGTCAGATCCGGCAGCTCCGCGCGCTTCTCGACGGCCTTGGCGAGCTGGGCCGCGTCCTCGGCGATCAGCACCCGGCTCTCGGAGTCGGAGAGGATGAACGCGGACTCGTCGGCGTTGGTCTGCGGGTAGACGGTCGTCGTCGCACCGCCGGCGCACATGATGCCGAGGTCGGCCAGGATCCACTCGACACGGGTGGAGGAGGCGAGCGCCACCCGCTGCTCGGGCTGGACGCCCAGGTCGATGAGCCCGGCCGCGATGGCGTACACCCGGTCGGCCGCCTGCGCCCAGCTGAGCGACTTCCAGTCGTCGGGGCCCTGCCCCGAGGCAGGGGGCACGGGGTAGCGGTAGGCCTCGGCGTCGGGTGTCGCCGACACGCGCTCCAGGAAGAGGGCCGCAACGGACGGCGGACGGTTCTCGATCAGGGTCTGTGTGTCGCTCACGACATCCTCCGGGGGCCCGCGACGGTGCGGCTGACTCGGTGCGGCTGGGTTAACTCACGGTGGGGTTTCGGGCTGTTGTTTAACTCGCGAGTAACTATCGAGCAGGGATCAGGGTAAGGGGCGACCGGCCGCCGCGTAAGGGGCTTCGGCCTGTCACTTTCCACTCACAGCGACGTTACGCACGCGTAGGGGCCCGCCGCACTTTCGCACGACGGGCCCCACATGCCCGGTTTACGGGCGTCACCAGTTGTAACCCCTGGTTACTTCTTGCCCTTGGTCGACCCCGCACTGTCATCGCTGGACAGCACGGCGATGAAGGCCTCCTGCGGAACCTCCACGGAACCCACCATCTTCATCCGCTTCTTGCCTTCCTTCTGCTTCTCCAGCAGCTTCCGCTTACGGGAGATGTCACCGCCGTAGCACTTGGCGAGGACGTCCTTGCGGATGGCGCGGATGGTCTCGCGGGCGATCACCCGGGAGCCGATGGCGGCCTGCACCGGCACCTCGAAGTTCTGCCGCGGGATCAGCTCCTTGAGCTTGGCGACGAGCCGCACGCCGTACGCGTACGCCTGGTCCTTGTGGGTGATCGCCGAGAACGCGTCCACCTTGTCGCCGTGCAGCAGGATGTCGACCTTGACGAGGCTGCTCGACTGCTCGCCCGTGGGCTCGTAGTCCAGCGAGGCGTACCCGCGCGTCTTGGACTTCAGCTGGTCGAAGAAGTCGAAGACGATCTCCGCGAGGGGGAGCGTGTAGCGGATCTCGACCCGGTCCTCGGAGAGGTAGTCCATGCCGAGCAGCGTGCCGCGCCGGGTCTGGCACAGCTCCATGATCGCGCCGATGAACTCGGTGGGCGCCAGGATCGTCGCCCGTACGACCGGCTCGTACACCTCGGCGATCTTCCCCTCGGGGAACTCGCTCGGGTTGGTGACGGTGGCCTCGCTGCCGTCCTCCATGATCACGCGGTAGACCACGTTGGGGGCGGTGGCGATCAGGTCGAGCCCGAACTCCCGCTCCAGCCGCTCCCGGATCACGTCCAGGTGCAGCAAACCGAGGAAGCCGACGCGGAAGCCGAAGCCGAGGGCCGCCGAGGTCTCCGGCTCGTAGACCAGCGCCGCGTCGTTGAGCTGGAGCTTGTCCAGGGCCTCGCGCAGCTCCGGATAGTCGGAGCCGTCCAGCGGGTACAGCCCCGAGAAGACCATCGGCTTCGGGTCCTTGTAGCCGCCGAGCGCCTCCGTCGCGCCCTTGCTCTGGCTGGTGACCGTGTCACCGACCTTCGACTGCCGGACGTCCTTCACACCGGTGATGAGGTAACCCACCTCACCGACGCCCAGACCGTCCGCCGGCAGCATCTCCGGCGAGTTGACGCCGATCTCCAGCAGCTCGTGCGTGGCGCCCGTCGACATCATCCTGATGCGCTCGCGCTTGTTGAGCTGGCCGTCGATGACACGGACGTACGTCACGACACCCCGGTAGGAGTCGTAGACCGAGTCGAAGATCATCGCGCGGGCGGGGGCGTCGGCGACCCCGACCGGCGCCGGGATCTCCTTGACGACCTTGTTCAGCAGCGCGTCCACGCCGAGCCCGGTCTTCGCGGAGACCTTGAGCACGTCCTCCGGGTCGCAGCCGACCAGGTTCGCCAGCTCCTCCGCGAACTTCTCCGGCTGGGCGGCCGGCAGGTCGATCTTGTTCAGCACCGGGATGATCGTGAGGTCGTTCTCCATCGCCAGGTAGAGGTTGGCGAGGGTCTGCGCCTCGATGCCCTGGGCGGCGTCGACGAGGAGGATGGTCCCCTCGCAGGCGGCGAGCGACCGCGAGACCTCGTAGGTGAAGTCGACGTGCCCCGGGGTGTCGATCATGTTGAGGATGTGGGTCGTGCCCTGGTCGGGGCCCTCGGTCGGGGCCCAGGGCAGCCGCACCGCCTGGGACTTGATCGTGATGCCGCGCTCGCGCTCGATGTCCATCCGGTCGAGGTACTGAGCACGCATCTGCCGCTGCTCCACCACACCGGTCAGCTGGAGCATCCGGTCGGCGAGCGTGGACTTGCCGTGGTCGATGTGCGCGATGATGCAGAAATTGCGGATCAGAGCCGGGTCGGTACGGCTCGGCTCGGGCACATGGTTAGGGGTCGCGGGCACGCAGGGTCCTGTCTCTTGAGGCGCCTTATGCCTCGGGTCGGATCGTTACGTAGTCTCCATGGTCCCACGCGCAGGGACCGGGGGCCGTTTTGGGCCGTCCGGAGGGCCACTGGTACTGTAGATGGCTGTGCCTCATGCCCTCTCAGCGCGAGGCACGGCAGATAATTTTGGATCACCGGTACGGGACCCCCGCGGCCCCGCGCCTGAACCTGAAAAGGCTCCTTCGTGGCGAACATCAAGTCCCAGATCAAGCGGATCAAGACCAACGAGAAGGCTCGGCTGCGCAACAAGGCCGTCAAGTCCTCCCTGAAGACCGCGATCCGCAAGGCCCGTGAGGCCGCTGCCGCGGGTGACGTCGAGAAGGCCACCGAGCTGCAGCGCGCTGCCGCGCGTGCGCTCGACAAGGCCGTCTCGAAGGGCGTCATCCACAAGAACCAGGCCGCCAACAAGAAGTCGGCGCTTGCTTCCAAGGTCGCGTCCCTCAAGGGCTGAACCTCTTTCTGATCTGACCGCCGGAAGGACCCAGAGCGGGCCCTCTCTCATCCGCTCCCGCCCGGCACCCCGAGCCCGTTCGCGGCCTGCGTTCGCCACGCGGGAACGGGCTCACCAGCTTCAACCGAGGACCCCGGCGCCCTCCCTTCCCCAGGGTGGGCGGCGGGGCCTTCGGTCTTTCCGGCTCCGCGTCGCCGAGCATCAGGTAAGCGCCGGCACCGAGACCATGCACGACGCGGTTGCCGACACGCGCCAGCGCCTCTTCGAGGCGTCGCACGGCGTCGGCGAGGCGCGGCCGTCACCTGCCGATCTCCTCACCGGCGACAGCGTGGCGGCTGGGTCAGCCCCGGCCCCTGGACCGCGCGGCCCGGGCGATCGTCACGACCGCCTTCTCCAGCGCGTACTCGGGATCGTCCCCGCCTCCCTTCACACCGGCGTCCGCCTCGGCGACCGCCCTGAGCGCCACCGCGACCCCGTCCGGCGTCCAGCCCCGCATCTGCTGCCGGACCCGGTCGATCTTCCACGGCGGCATGCCCAGTTCACGCGCCAGATCGGCCGGCCGGCCGCCCCGGGCCGAGGACAGCTTCCCGATCGCCCGCACCCCCTGCGCCAGGGCGCTGGTGATCATCACGGGGGCCACGCCCGTCGCCAGCGACCATCTGAGCGCCTCCAGCGCCTCCGCCGTCCGGCCCTCCACGGCCCGGTCGGCGACCGTGAAGCTGGACGCCTCGGCGCGCCCGGTGTAGTACCGCCCGACGACCGCTTCGTCGATCGTCCCTTCCACGTCGGCGACCAACTGCGAGACCGCCGAGGCCAGCTCCCGCAGATCACTCCCGATGGCGTCGCAGAGCGCCTGGCACGCCTCCGGTGTGGCCGAGCGCCCGGACGAACGGAACTCCCCCCGCACGAAGGCCAGCCGGTCCGCCGCCTTGGTCATCTTCGGGCAGGCCACCTCCCGAGCACCCGCCTTGCGCGCGGCGTCCAGCAGCCCCTTGCCCTTGGCACCACCGGCGTGCAGCAGCACCAGCGTGATCTCCTCGGCGGGCGAACCGAGGTACGCCTTCACGTCCTTGACCGTGTCGGCGGACAGGTCCTGCGCGTTGCGTACGACCACGACCTTGCGCTCGGCGAAGAGCGACGGGCTGGTCAGCTCGGCGAGCGTGCCGGGCTGCACCTGCTCCGGGGTGAGGTCGCGTACGTCCGTGTCGGCGTCGGCGGCCTTGGCGGCGGCCACCACCTCCTGCACGGCACGGTCGAGCAGGAGGTCCTCCTGGCCCACGGCGAGGGTCACCGGGGCGAGAGGGTCGTCATTCGCAGTCTTCCTGGCCATCGCCTACAGCATCCCACGCGGCACTGACAACGAAGCGCTCCCGGCACCCCGACCGGTCCCGGAGCGGACCCCGAGTGCGGCTCGGGGACCGGCCCGACGCGAGCGCGCGCCGAACAGGGGTCACGGCTCCTCGCGCCAGCCGTCCCACTCCCCTGCGAACGCGTCCAGCTCGGCCGGGTCGAGCCGCTCGTCCTCGTCCCGCAGGACGACCAGCCACTGGGCGTCCTCGGCGTCGTCCTCACCGGCCAGGGCGTCCCGGACCAGCCGGGGTTCCTCGTCGACCCCGAACCGCTCCCCGAGCGCCTCGGCCGCCTCTTCGGCGGCGTCGCGATCGGGCAGCACCAGCACATGTCTCACATCACTCACGGGACCATTCTCAGCGCTTCCGCACGCCAGCCCCTCGGGGAGGGCGCCCTCCGCGTCTCAGCCCTTCCGCGCGCTCCGCATCTCAGCGCTTCGGCACGATCTGCACGTCGAGGCCGACCTGGATGCTCGGTCCGACCACCGCGATGCCCCTGGCCAGCATGGACTGCCAGCTGACCGTGAAGTCGTCCCGGTGCAGCTCGGTGGTGGCCCGGCAGGCGGCCCGCACCTCGCCCTCCATGCCGTTGCCGAGCCCGAGGTACTCGGTGTCGAGGGTCACCGTGCGGGTCACCCCGTGCAGCGAGAGCGCCCCCGTCACCCCCCACCGGCTGCCGCCCTTGTGCACGAACCGGTCGCCGTAGAACTCCAGCGTCGGGAACCGCCCCACATCCAGGAAGTCCCCCGACCGCAGATGGTCGTCGCGCATCCGGACCCCCGTGTCGATGGACGCCGCGTCGATCACCACGTGCATCGCCGACTGCTCCATCCGCTCGGCGATCCGCACCACCCCGGCGAACGAGTTGAACCGCCCATGGATCCGGGCCAGCCCGATGTGCCGGGCGGTGAAGCCGATCGAGGAGTGCATGGGCTCGATCTCCCAGTCACCCGGCGCCGGGGGCTCCGGCGGCTGGGCCACCTGCAGGGTCAGATCGCCCAGCGAGGCGAGTGAGTTCTCGCCGACCAGCACGGTGGCCCGGTACGGCGCGTACCCCTCCGCCGACACCGCCAGCCGGTACTCCCCCGCCGGCACCGTGGCCAGGAACGAGCCGTAGGGGTCCGTTCCACCGGTGACCACCTTGCGGCCCATGGGATCGCTGACCGCCAACTCCGCGCCGACGATCGGCTCGTTGACCGGGTCGACCACCCGGCAGCTGAGCACTCCGGCGTCCGACGGCGTCCGGACCGCCGCCAGGGGACTCGTCCGTTGCATCCGGTTCGTCCGGTTACCCAGCCAGCGGCCGAACATCTACGACACCCCTGTACGCCTCGACATCATCCGTTGCCGAAGATCCATTCGATCACCGATGCGGCTTTCGAGGCAACACGGGCCACATCACGCGTATCCAGGGGCATGCGCCGGAACTGATCCGAATCAGCCGTTCAGGCCGGGTTGCGCACAGTCGGCACACAGCTCAACTCGATGCCGAAGCGCTCCCGGTACACCGCCAGCACCTCCTCGTCCGTCTCCAGCTCCCGTGTCTCGTGCCTGCCGTCCACGGTGGTCGTCTTCAGCCTGCGCCCGCTGAGCGTGATCCTCCCTCCGCCCTCCGTGAGCCGCGAGCAGACCAGCGACCGGGTGAAGTGCGACCGCGGCGACGTGCTGTGCCACCAGGCGCCGGCCGCGAAGTCCCCGAGCGCCCGGGGACGGGTCTCCAGCCGGTACTGCGGTTCGCCGTCCCGCACGACGTCCAGGTCCCCGGTGCCCGGCGCGGCACCACCCCGCGTCCCGGCCGGATCCGGCCCCGCGTCCACCACCCGGAACCCGCCACCGGGATCTTTCTGCTCCCCGCGTTCCGCATAGGCGAGCGGCCAGTGGCTGTGCGCCCCGAACCCGACGTCGGCGAGCCAGGTGTCCCCGTCCGCCGTCCGCACCCGCAGCGCGAGATGGTCGTACGGGATCCCGAGCCGCCCCTCGTCCCCGTACACGCGTGCCGCCAGCAGTTCCACCTCGTAACCGAGGGCGGCGAGCAACGTCCCGAAGGCGCCGTTCAGTTCGTAGCAGAAGCCACCCCGACGGGCCTCGGTCACCTTCTCCAGCAGCGGCTCCTCCTCCAGGGTGATCTCCTGTCCGAGGTGGACCGACAGGTTCTCGAAGGGAACGGTCCGCAGATGGCGCACGTGCAGCTCGCGCAGCGCCTCGCTGGTGGGCCGTGCCGGGCGCGGGATGCCGAGCCGGCGGAGATAGGCGTCGATCTGTACCGAGGTCATGGGCCCAGTCTGCTCCAGCGTCTGCTCGTCCCCTCCCGGACGGCCTCTCCCCCTCTCTCTCCGGCCGGATTCTCGCGGGCTCGCCGGCCGATCCCGCCGTCCCCGTCCCATCCCTGCGCCTGCCCTCCCCGTCAGTCCTCTCTCAGCACCCCTATCCGCCCGTTCCGCCCTCCGGTCCCGGTGACCGCGAGCGCCCCGTCCCGGTCGGTGCGCAGGACCACCGCGCCGCCGGCCCGCAGCGCGGCCACGGTCGCCGGGGCGGGATGGCCGTAGGGGTTGCCGGCACCGGCGGATACGAGCGCCACCCGAGGTGCCGCGAGGCGCAGCAACTCCGGTTCCTGATAGGCCGAGCCATGATGAGCCACCTTCAGGACATCCACTCCGGCCAGGTCCGCCGCCGCCGGGGACCGCACCAGCGCCTGCTGGGCCGGGGGTTCGAGATCCCCGAGCAGCAGCAGCCGCAGCCCGCCCGTGCGGACCAGCAGTGCGACGCTGGCGTCGTTCGGGCCCTCCGGCTTCCACCCGGCACCCGCCCCCTGCCCTGCCGGGGGCACGCGTGGGCTCCACGGTGACGGCGGCGGCGTTGTCGGCGAGGGCGTAGCCGGTGGCCACAGGACCCGCCAGGTGAGCGGTCCGGTGCGCCGTTCCTCTCCCGCGACGGCCGTCGTGACCGGGATGTGCCGCTCGGCCGCCTCTCGTCGGACGAACTCCGCCTGCTCCGCCGGCTCCGTGAACGCCGTCGTCTCGATCGCGGCCACCGAGCGGCCCCGCAGAACGCCGGGCAGGCCCGCCACATGGTCGGCGTGGAAGTGGGTCAGGACGAGGAGGGGGACGCGTGTGACGCCCAGCCGCCGCAGGCAGTCGTCGACCCGTGCGGGATCGGGTCCGGCGTCCACCACCACGCCAGCTCCCTCGCCCGCCGCGAGCACGGTCGCGTCGCCCTGCCCGACATCGCACATCGCGAAGCGCCAGCCCGGTGGTGGCCAGCCCGTGATCACCCGGGTCAGCGGGGCGGGCCGGGTGACCAGCAGGACGAGCAGCGCTCCGAGCAGCCCGCACCGCCCCGGGTGCCGCAGCAGTCTCCGCCCGGCCAGTACCACGGCCACGGTGACCACCGCCAGCGCCAGGGCACCGGGCCAGCTCCCGGGCCAGTCCACTCCCGCGCCCGGGAGCGCCGCCCCGGTCCGGGCGACGCCGGCGATCCACCGCGTCGGCCAACTCGCGCACCAGGCCAACGCCTTGGCCACCGGCATCGCCACCGGCGCCGCCGCGAGCGCCGCGAACCCCAGGACCGTCGCCGGAGCCACCGCCGCCTCGGCCAGCAGGTTGCACGGCACCGCCACCAGGCTCACCCGGGCCGACAGCACCGCCACGACGGGCGCGCACACCGCCTGCGCCGCGCCCGCCGCCGCCAGCGCCTCGGCGAGCCGCGGGGACACCCCGCGCCGCCGCAACGCCTCGCTCCAGCCCGGCGCCAGCACCAGCAGCGCGCCGGTGGCCAGCACGGACAGCAGGAAGCCGTAACTGCGGGCCAGCCACGGGTCGTACAGCACCAGCAGCAGGACGGCCGTGGCCAACGCCGGCACCAGTGATCTGCGGCGCCCGGTGGCCAGGGCGAGCAGCGCGACCGAGCCGCAGGCGGCGGCCCGCAGCACACTGGGGTCGGGACGGCAGACGACCACGAAGCCCAGGGTCAGCGCTCCCGCGAGCAGGGCCGTCGCCCGCAGGGAGAGCCCCAGGCGTCGCGCCAGGCCACGGCGCTCGGCGCGTTGAGCCAGGCCGGGCGGTCCGATGAGCAGCACCAGCAGGACGGTGAGGTTGCTGCCGGACACGGCGAGCGTGTGCGCCAGGTCCGTCTCCTCGAAGGCGTGGTCCAGCTCGGGCGTGATCCGCGAGGTGTCCCCGACGACCAGCCCGGGAAGCAGCGCCCGCGCGTCTCCCGGCAGATCCTCGGTCGCGTCCCGCAGGCCCGTTCGGAGCCGCCCCGCCACGCGTTGCGGCCCGCTCGGTCCGGCCGTGATCCGCGGCTGCGGACGGCCGCGCACCCGCAGCACGGCCGCGATCCGGTCACCTCCCGTCAGTGCGGGCGCCAACCGCCCGGCCACCCGCAGCCGCGTGGACGGCAGCAGCCCCAGCCACGCGGCTCGCCCCGCGGACACGCCCTGTTCGGCGCGGTCCGGTGGTGTCCCGGGGCTCCAGCCCCCCGAGGCGCCCCGTTCCGGTGCCGGGACGTCCGGGTCGACGATCAACAGCACGGGCGTCCGCGTCCGCACACGTCTCCCGTCGGTCTCCTCGACGCTCCGCACCTCGGCCCGGGCCAGCACCGCCACGGGTGCCGCGTGATCGCCGCGCACATGCGGCCTGCTCAGCCAGGGATCGCCGCTCACCTCGACCTCGGCGGTCACGGTCGCGAACCGCCGGGCCAGCTCGGGCACCGGCCCGCGCCGCACGTCGGCCCCGTGCAGTCCGGCGGAGGCGGCTGCCGCGGCGACGCAGAGCAACACCGCGGCGACGGTGGCACGCGCCCATCCGAACCGAGCGCGCACCCACCGGACCCGCTCCCTCCAGCGCCCCTGCCCCGGTACCGCCGTCGCTGTCGACGCCGTCCGCCGAGCACCTACGGCGTCATCGGGCGGCGGTTTCGTGTCAGCCCTTGCGCTCCCCCCTGCCCGGCCCAGCCGCCGCACCGACAGCAGGAGCACTCCGCCGGCCAGGCCGACGACGGCGGTCGCCGCGGTCCACGCCCCCGGTGCGTCGACGGTCAGGGCCGCCGTGGCCCAGGCCGCGAGTGCGGGCGGCACCAGGCGCAGATCCATGGGACCGCTCCGGTCGGTGCGCGCGGTGCCGGCCGGTTCGGACTCCGAGCACGGGCCGGCCCTGTCGAGCACGCTGCTCATGGCCGTACCAGGTCGCGCAGATCGGTGAATCGGCGGTCTCCGATGCCGTTGACCTCGCGCAGCTCGTCCACCGAGCGGAAACCTCCGTGCTGGGTGCGGTAGTCGATGATGTGCTGGGCCAGTACCGGGCCGACTCCCGGCAGGGTGTCGAGCTGATCCGCCGTGGCCGTGTTCAGGGAGACGGGCGCCTGCGGACCCGTGCCGGTGGAGCCGGTGAGCGGCCCGGCCGCCGGCGCGGGCGGGGCGGCGGCACCGGCGGAGGTGCCGACGACGACCTGTTCGCCGTCGACCAGGAAGCGGGCGCGGTTCAGTCCTTCCGTGCTCACGCCCGGCCGGACCCCGCCCGCCGCCCGCAGCGCGTCGGCCACCCGGGAGCCGGCCGGCAACCGCCGGATCCCCGGCTTGCGGACCTTGCCGCTGACGTCCACGACGATCTGCGCGCCGGGTGTCGACGAGGCGCCCGCGGCCGGTCCGGCCGTCGCTCCCCCCTCCTTCTTGCCGAACGGCGCCTGGGCACGCACGACCTGAGGGGCGCTCACCTGCTGGGGCCGGCCCGCCCAGAAGTGCTGCACGGCGAAGACAGCGGCGGCCACCAGCACCACGGCCAGCGCGACGGCTCCCCGCCGCTCCACCGCGTACCGGGTCTGGAGCCACACCGGCATCCGCTCGCGCAGCGCCAGCCCGGCCCGCTCCCGCCAGCCCGGAGCCCCGGGCTCCTGCGACGCCGGCTCCTGGTCCGGGTCCGACGCCGGCTCCCGCCCCGACACCCGCGCCGCAGCACCCTGTTCAGGCCCGGCCGGGGTCGCCGCTCCCTCCCGGATCCCACCGGGCACCGACGTGGCCGCCGCCACCGTCCGCACGGAACCCGACCGCCGGCCCAGGCCGGGTGCCGGGCCCGTCACCGTCGCCGTCGGTGCATCCCCGGAGCCGCCCGGGACCGGCAGGGCGCCCCCGGAGCCGCCCGGGACCGACAGCGCGACCCCGGAGTCGTCCAGGACCGACGGCACGTCCCCAGAGCCGCCCGGGACCGGCAGGGCGCCCCCGGAGCCGCCCGGACCCGACGGCGCGCCCCCGGAGTCGTCCAGGACCGACGGCACGTCCCCGAAGTCGCCCGGGACCGACAGCGCGCCCCCGGAGTCGTCCAGGACCGGCGGCGCGTTCCCCGACTCCCGCCACTGCACCGCGCGTTCCCCGAAGAGGAGTTCCGCTCGGCGGCGCAGTTCCTCCGCCGGTGCGGACGGGTGACGGCGGGCGCCGCGACGGCCGCTGGGGCGGCGCTGCCGGACGCGGCCGTCGGAGGCGGGGCCGCGGCCGGGCCCACTGGTCGCGATTGCTGCGCGTGAACGAGATCGAAGTGCCATGCGACGAGGATGGGGGATTCCGCCGCATCGCGATGATCTTGGTGAATTCCCGTGGACGACCGCCCGGTTGTGGAAAAATCCGCCACTCACACGGGTGAAGCCGACCGGGCCTCCGCATCAACGGAGACGGGCCGTACGCGGGATCACCACGGTCAGCGAGGCGAGACGACCGCGCCCAGCAGCCCGGGCCCGGTGTGCGCCCCGATCACCGCTCCGACCTCGCTGACATGCAGCTCGGCCAGGCCCGGGACGCGCGCCCGCAGCCGGTCCGCGAGCGCGGCGGCACGGTCGGGGGCGGCGAGGTGGTGGACGGCGATGTCGACCTCGGCGCTGCCCGCCCGCTCGGCGGCCAGCTCCTCCAGACGCGCGATCGCCCTGGACGCCGTACGCACCTTTTCGAGCAGGTCGATACGGCCGCCGTCCAGCTGGAGCAGGGGTTTGACGGCGAGTGCGGAGCCCAGCAGTGCCTGCGCGGCGCCGATACGGCCTCCGCGGCGCAGGTAGTCGAGGGTGTCGACGTAGAAGAAGGCGGAGGTGCCGTCGGCACGCTTCTCGGCGGCCGTGACGGCTTCGTCCACCGTGCCGCCCGACTCCGCGGCCTGGGCCGCGGCGAGCGCGCAGAAGCCGAGCGCCATCGCGACCATTCCGGTGTCCACGACCCGCACGGGCACCGGTGCCTCGCGCGCCGCGAGGACCGCCGCGTCGTAGGTGCCGGACAGTTCGGCGGACAGGTGCAGCGAGACGATGCCGCACGCGCCGGACTCGGCGACCTTGCGGTAGGTCTCCGCGAACACCTGGGGGCTGGGGCGGGAGGTGGTGACAGAGCGCCGCTTCTGCAGGGCCTGGGCCAGGGAGCGGGTCGAGATCTCCGTGCCCTCTTCCAGGGCCTGGTCGCCGAGGACCACGGTCAGCGGGACCGTGGTGATGCCGTGACGCTCCGTCGCCCGGGGTGGCAGGTAGGCCGTTGAATCGGTGACGATCGCGACATGGCGGGACATGAGCTGGAGGTTACCTGGCGTAGTGCGCACTCGGCAGCCCGGCCCCTGTCCCGCGGGCCGGGTGCGGCTCGCTCATGTGGTGCTCTCGGGGCGGGGCTTCTTCTGCCATCGGGCGGTCGGACGCCAGGACGGCGGGGCGATCGCCTCGGGAGCGGGCTCCTCGGCGGCGGGGGCCCCGGGCGCCGTGCGCCAGGTCTGCCCAGTGGACCGGCCGTCGGCGGTGGCGGACGCGTCGGGCCACGGCTGGGTCGCCCGGCCGGGTTCGGCCCGCGTCCAGTGGCGCAGGGCGTCCGCTTCCATGTCGATCTGTGCGCTGAGGGTGCCCAGGTCGTCGTCGGCGAAGCGGCGGGCCCGGTCGCGGACGGCCCAGCGCAGCGAGTCCGCGGACTTGGTGATGCGTTCGGTGCGGCTGCGCAGTTCGGGCAGGCGCGCGGTGAGCGTGGCCCGGTCCGGCTCGGACTCCAGACGCTTGAGGTCGGCGTCCAGCTCGTGTCCGTGCGCGCTGAGCCGTTCGAAGAGGCCGAGGGACTCCTTCAGCGACTCGTCCTCGGACACGCCCGCGTGCAGCGCGTCCTGCGTGGCACGCATGGAGGTGCGCAGCGCGAGCCGCAGCTGGGCGATCTCGCCGGCGGGTCCGGTCTGGGCGAAGGACTTGGCGCGCAGGGTGTGGTCCTCGACGGTGCGGCGGGCCTGCTCGATGGTCCGGTCCACGCCGCGCTTGGCGGCGCCGACCGCCTTGACCGTGGCGTACGCGCCCAGGGCGACGAACAGCACGAAGAGCAGGGCGAACACGGTCAGAACGATTTCCATGACGCTCCTCCTCCGGCCGGTACGGCACGAGCCGCTGTGCTCTCCACGGTAAACGCAGCGGGCAGGCCCGGAGTTCCGGAAGAACCCCGAACCTGCCCGTAGGGGACTACCCCGAGCCGGTGAAAAGCCCGCGGCCGTTACGCCGGGACGATGTTGACCAGCTTCGGCGCCCGCACGATGACCTTGCGGATGCCCGCGCCGTCCAGTGCCGCGACGACCTTCTCGTCGGCCAGCGCCACCTTCTCCAGCTCGTCCTCGGAGATGGTGGGCGGCACCTCCAGCCGGGCCTTGACCTTGCCCTTGATCTGCACGACGCAGGTCACGGTCTCGTCCACGACGTAGGCCGGGTCGGCGACCGGGAAGTCCTGGTGGACGACCGAGTCGGTGTGGCCCAGCTTGCGCCACAGCTCCTCGGCGATGTGCGGGGCCAGCGGGGCGACCATCAGCACCAGCGGCTCGGCCACGGACCGCGGCACGGCGGCGCCGGCCTTGGTCAGGTGGTTGTTCAGCTCGGTGACCTTGGCGATGGCGGTGTTGAAGCGCAGGCCCTCCAGGTCCTGGCGCACGCCGTCGATCGCCTTGTGCAGGGCGCGCAGGGTCTCCTCGCCGGGCTCGGCGTCGGTGACGGTGACCTCGCCGGTGTTCTCGTCGACGATGTTGCGCCACAGCCGCTGCAGCAGCCGGAACTGGCCGACCACCGCGCGCGTGTCCCACGGGCGGGAGACGTCCAGCGGGCCCATGGCCATCTCGTACAGGCGCAGCGTGTCGGCGCCGTACTCGGCGGCGATCTCGTCCGGAGTCACCGCGTTCTTCAGGGACTTGCCCATCTTGCCCAGCAGCCGGCTGACCTTCTCGCCCTGGTAGTAGTAGGCGCCGTCGCGCTCCTCCACCTCGGCGGCCGGCACCGCGATGCCCCGGCTGTCGCGGTAGACGTAGGCCTGGATCATGCCCTGGTTAAACAGCTTGTGGAACGGCTCCGCGGAGGAGACGTGCCCCAGGTCGTACAGGACCTTGGACCAGAAGCGCGCGTACAGCAGGTGCAGCACGGCGTGCTCGGCGCCGCCGACGTACAGGTCGACACCGCCGTGCGGCCGGCCCTCGCGCGGGCCCATCCAGTACCGCTCGATCTCGGGATCGACCAGCTTCTGGTCATTGTGCGGGTCCAGGTAGCGGAACTCGTACCAGCAGGAACCGGCCCAGTTGGGCATGGTGTTGGTCTCGCGGCGGTACTTCTTGGGGCCGTCGCCCAGGTCCAGGGTGACGTTGACCCATTCCTCGTTGCGCGACAGCGGCGTCTCGGGCTGGGTGTCGGCGTCGTCCGGGTCGAAGGTGCGCGGGCTGTAGTCCTCGATCTCGGGCAGCTCCAGCGGCAGCATCGACTCGGGCAGCGCGTGGGCGACGCCGTCCTCGTCGTAGACGATCGGGAAGGGCTCGCCCCAGTAGCGCTGGCGGCTGAACAGCCAGTCGCGCAGCCGGAAGTTGACGGTGCCCTCGCCGATGCCCTCGCGCTCCAGCCATTCGGTGATGCGCGCCTTGGCCTCGACGACGCCCAGGCCGTTCAGCTCGACGCCGTCGCTGTCGGAGTTGACGATCTTCGCGTCGTAGGAGACGAAGGCGTCGTCCCAGGTGGACGGGTCGGTGCCGCGGCCGTCGGTGGGCTCGACCACGCAACGGATCGGCAGCTCGAAGGCGCGCGCGAAGGCGAAGTCGCGGCTGTCGTGCGCGGGGACGGCCATGATCGCGCCGGTGCCGTAGCCCATCAGGACGTAGTCGGCGATGAAGACGGGGACCTGCTCGCCGTTGACCGGGTTGGTCGCGTACGCGCCGGTGAAGACGCCGGTCTTGTCCTTGGCCTCGGCCTGCCGCTCGACGTCGGACTTCGAGGCGGCCTGCGCGCGGTAGGCGGCGACGGCCTCGGCCGGGGTGGCGTGGCCGCCGGTCCACACCTCGTGCGTGCCCTCGGGCCACGCCTCGGGGGTGAACTTCTCGACCAGCGGGTGCTCGGGCGCCAGCACCATGTAGGTCGCGCCGAACAGGGTGTCCGGGCGGGTGGTGAAGACCGTGATGCGCTCGCCGTCGATCGGGAAGTCGATGCGGGCGCCCTCGCTGCGGCCGATCCAGTTGCGCTGCTGCAGCTTGATGGCCTCGGGCCAGTCCAGCTCCTCCAGGTCCTCCAGCAGCCGGTCGGCGTAGGCGGTGATGCGCATGTTCCACTGGCGCAGCTTGGCCTTGAAGACCGGGAAGTTGCCGCGCTCGGAGCGGCCGTCCGCGGTGACCTCCTCGTTGGCCAGCACGGTGCCCAGGCCCGGGCACCAGTTGACCGGCGCGTCGGACGCGTAGGCCAGGCGGTACTCGCTCAGGATGTCGGCGCGCTCGGTGGCGGTCAGCTCGCTCCACGCGCGCGTGGAGCCCGGAATCGCTCGCTCACCGGATGCGAACTGGGCGATCAGCTCGGAGATCGGGCGGGCCTTGCGCGCCTCCTCGTCGTACCAGGAGTTGAAGATCTGCAGGAAGATCCACTGGGTCCACTTGTAGTACTCGGGGTCGATCGTGGCGAACGACCGGCGCTTGTCGTGGCCCAGGCCCAGCCGGCGCAGCTGGGACTTCATGTTGTTGATGGCGGCCTCGGTGGTGATCCGAGGGTGCTCGCCGGTCGTGACGGCGTGCTGCTCGGCGGGCAGGCCGAAGGCGTCGAAGCCCAGGGTGTGCAGGACGTTGTGGCCGGTCATGCGCTGGAACCGGGCGTAGACGTCGGTGGCGATGTAGCCCAGCGGGTGGCCGACGTGCAGGCCCGCACCGGAGGGGTACGGGAACATGTCCATGATGAACTTCTTGGGCTTCGCGACCAGCTCCGGATCGCCCGCCAGGTCGCCCGTGGGGTTCGCCGCCGCGTAGGTGCCGTCGGCGTCCCAGAAGTCCTGCCAGCGTGCCTCGATCTCGGCTGCCATGGCGGCCGTGTAGCGGTGCGGCGCGGCCTCCGCCGACGCGGCGGTGGCAGCGGGGTTCGTCTCGCTCATGATCCTCAAAGCTCCATCGATCGTCTCTGCCTGCGGCTGTGACATCCAAAGAAACGAAAAAACCCCTCGCACAGGAGGGGACGCCGCGCCGATGCCGACCTCACGGTGGACCGGGGTCGGTACTGATCAGCGCGGCCCGCTAAGCAGAAGGCGTACGGCACGCATGGCGTTAGGGTACCGCAGCCCTTGAGCAAGCCGCGAGGCGCTTCCGTATCCCTGGTGGACATGTCACGAAGCCCACCGGAACTGAACGAAGGTCAATGATTACTTCGCGTAACGTCCCCTAGAGGACACCTCCCTCAGTCGCATGATCCGTTGATAACAACGCAATAACTCAAACCCCGTACTGATCGGTATGGCGCCACTTAGAGTGCGGCAGCGGGACCGCTTTCCCGAAACTGCTCGGAGTTGCCCCCATGAACCCTCGTCGTAGTACCAGCTCGCTCCCCAAACCGGGCCGTTCGGCCTATGGGGTGGCGTCCGCTGTCGTCCTGCTGCTCATACCCGTGGTCGTGCTGGTCGGAGGCAGCCAGTTCCGCGAGTTCCTGAACTTCGGCGCGGGCGTGCTGTCCCTCGTCTCGCTGAGCTGCTCGGTGATCTGGGGCCTGTTCGCCCAGGACCGGATCTTCCTCAACACACGGCAGCGGATCATCGGCCAGGCGGTGCACCGGACGACCGCGGTCGCCTCGATCGCGTTCCTGCTGCTGCACATCACCACGAAGATCGCGCTCGGCCACACGAAACTGGTCGCCGCGATCATTCCGTTCTCGCTCGGCGTCACCGGGATCGGCGGCCTGATCGGACTGGGCTCGCTCGCGGGCCTGCTGATGATCTTCGTGGGCGTCACCGGCGCCCTGCGCAGCAATTTCGCCACCCCGGCCCCGGTCGCCGCCCGCTGGCGGGCCATGCACATGCTGGCCTACCCGGCCTGGTGTGCGGCACTGGTCCACGGCCTCTACGCGGGTCGCTCGGCCAAGCCGGTCTTCGTGATCCTCTACAGCCTGTCCCTGCTCGGCGTGATGGGGGCCCTCGCGCTGCGCGCCGCGCCGCGCCCGGTCAAGCGCAAGGTCGCCGACCGGCTGGTGTCCCTGTTCGGCAGCTCGGAGCGGCCCGGGCTCGACGAGCTGGACGCGAGCCGCTCGCGGGTGGCCGAGTCGGCGCTGCCCGGCTCCGAGAGCCGGCGCGAGCCGCGCAGGGCGTCCGCCGACACGGCCGCGTCGCCGCTGTACCAGACCCCGGCCGCCCCCGCGGCCGAGCCCGCCTCCGGCTTCGCGGCGGCCTACCGCGCGGTCCCCACGCCGGACCGCCCCCAGCCGCCGTACATGGCCGACCAGACGGCCCGCATGGACGTGCCGATGGATCTGCGGCCCACGGAGGCCATCCCGCGCGTGGACGGCCCCTCCAGTACCTCGGGCAGCTGGCCGATCCCGTCCCCGCCACCGGTCGGCGAGGCCCCGCCGTCCGCCTACGACCCGCTCCAGGACACCGGATACACCATCCCGGTCTACGGCAATCCGGGCACGCCCGGATACGGCGGAAGTGACGTGTACGACACCGGTGAGACAAACGGCCTCTACGGCACGTACAACCCGAGTGACACGTTCAACAGCGGTCCCGCCACCGAAACGCTGCCCGGCTCGTCCTACGAGACACCGGGTTCGGGCGAACCTTGGAACACGCCTTCCGGAGGCTTTAAGTGAACGAGGCCCTGCCCGACGTCCCCGAAGTCCGCGTGGTCGGGCTTCCCCAGCTCACGTCGGGCTTCGACCTTGTGGAGCGGCTCGATCTGCCCATGCACCTGAAGGTGCACGGGCCGCTCGACCCGCTGGGCGGCGAACAGCTCGCCCAGCTCGCCGAACGCATCAACCTCAGGGGCCGCGGCGGCGCCGGCTTCCCCTTCCACAAGAAGCTGCGCTCGGTCGCCGAGTCGGCGATCAAGCGCGGGGTGCGGCCGGTCATCGTGGTCAACGGCAGCGAGGACGAACCGGCCTGCCGCAAGGACACGGTGCTGATCAACCGTGCCCCGCACCTCATCCTGGACGGCGCGCTGCTGTGCGCCGAGGCGCTCGGCGCGCGCACGCTCGTCATCGGCGTCACCCGGGAGTCCACGCAGCGCTCCATGGAGGCCGCGCTCGCCGAACGCGGGCTGAGCAACAGCCGTAGATCGGCGCTGCGCGCGTGGGTGCAGCGCAATCCGGTGCGCATGGTCACCGGCGCCGCCGCCTCGCTGATCCGCTCCGTCGACGGCGGGCCGGCGATCCCGCCCGGCCGCAAGATCAGCGCCTCGCAGAGCGGCGTCGGCGGCGCGCCCACGCTGCTGTCGAACGCGGAGACGTTCGCGCAGCTGGCCATCGCCGCCCGCATCGGCCCGGAGCGCTACGGCAACACCGGCCTGTACGACGAACCGGGCACGGTGATGCTCACGGTGTCCGGCGCGGTCGCCCGCCCGATGGTGATCGAGGTGCCCACGGGTGTGCCGCTGCGTTACGTGCTGCAGCTGGCCGGCGCCCCGCCGGTGCCGCAGGGCGTGCTGACCGGCGGCTACCACGGCAAGTGGATCGACGCGGCGACCGTCAACGAGGCGATCGTCTCCCGGAACTCGCTGGACGCCGTGGGCGGTTCCCTGGGCGCGGGCGCGATCCTGCCGATCAGCCAGGAGACGTGCCCGCTGGGCGAGTCGCTACGGGTCGCGCAGTGGCTGGCCGAGGAGAGCGCGGGCCAGTGCGGGCCCTGCTACCTCGGCCTGCCGGCCGCCGCGCGCGGCATGGAGGACATCCTCAACGGCGGCGGGCCGGCCGCTCTGGAGGCACTGAAGCAGGTCGCGAAGAACGTGAAGCGGCGGGGGGCGTGTTCGCACCCGGACGGCTCGGCGATGTTCCTGGAGTCGACCATCAAGGCGTTCACCGACGACCTGGCCGCGCACGTCCTCGGAAACGGCTGCGGACGGCCCGTGGAGGGCGTTCTGCCGCTCTTCGAGGGGGGCAGGGCCCCCACGGGGGTCCCGGGCGGCGCAGAGCCCGCGGAGACCGGCGCCAGCCGGCAGAAGATCTACGTCGACTGGACGCTCTGCCGGGGCCATGGGCTGTGCGCGGACATCCTCCCGGAGGTGTTCGAGCTCGGCGCCGACGGCTTCCCGACGGTGGCGCAGGCGCAGGTCCCGCGCTACGCCGAGGCCAAGGCGCTGCGCGCGGTGCGTCGCTGCCCGGCCCTGGCCCTGCGCATCGAGGAGGACACGCGCGGGCAGGCGCCGTCGCGCAACCTGCCGGTCCTCTCGCAGGGCCGCGGCCGGCGCGCCCTCGGCCGCTGAGCACAAGGGAAGGGGGCGGGTCACCCGGCGCGGGTGACCCGCCCCCCTTCGCCCGGCCGTGCCGTGCCGCAACACGCCGAAGGCGGACCATCCGTCGGGATGGTCCGCCTTCGACTTCTGTGGAGCTAAGGAGAATTGAACTCCTGACCTCCTGCATGCCATGCAGGCGCTCTACCAACTGAGCTATAGCCCCTTGTTCTGTTGTTCCGCCTGGTTCCCCCGGCGACGACGTAAACATTACAGGCCGGAGGGCGCAGCACAAAATCGGTTTCGGCTCTGCACCGATACGACCGCTAATGTCGGTTTTCATGGCCATGATCGTGTCACCCTCAGCCCACCGCGGGGTCCCGGTCGCGCTGGGCGTGTGCCTGGTGTCCTTCGCGGCCTTCTGGGCCGCTCAGCGGGCCGCGCACGTGTCCATGATCGACCTGATGGTCTACCGGGCCGAGGGCGCCACCGTGCGCGCCGGCGGCGACCTGTACGCGCTGCGCGCGACGGCCGCACACCTGCCCACCACCTACCCGCCGTTCGCGGCCCTGCTGTTCACCCCGCTGCCCCTGCTGGACACCGCGCTCCTGCGGGCACTGGCGACGGCCGGGAACCTCGCGCTCCTGGTGGTGTTCGTCAGGCTGTCGCTGAAACTCGTCGGCCACGCGCGCGTGGACACCGTCTGGTGGATCGCGGCGCCGGCCGTGTGGTGCGAGCCGGTGTGGACGACGGTGCGCTACGGCCAGATCAACCTGCTGCTGGCCGTCCTGGTGCTGTGGGACATGACCCGCCGCCCCGCCGGCGGGTACGACCGCTGGACCGGGGTGGGCCTCGGGCTGGCCGCGGCGGTCAAGCTGACGCCCGCGCTGTTCCCGGTGTTCCTGCTCGCCACGGGCCTGGTGGCCCGCCTGAGGGGCGGTCACGGGGAGCCGTGGCTGCGGCACGCGCGCGGGGCGGCCGTCGTGTTCGCCTCGGCGACGCTGCTGGCGGCGGCCGTCCTGCCGTACGACTCCTGGCGGTTCTGGACGGACACGCTGTTCCGGGCGAGCCGGGTCGGACATGCCGAGGACACCGCCAACCAGGCCCTGCGCGGGGTTCTGGCCCGCCTTCTGCACGCACCCGAGCCGGGGGCCCTCTGGGTGGCCTGCGGGGCCGTGACGGCCGCCCTGGGCCTCGCCGTGGCCGTCCGGGCGGAGTTGCGGGGACAGCGGGCCTGGGCGGTGTGCGCCTGCGCGGTCACCGCACTGCTGATCAGCCCTGTCTCCTGGACGCACCACTGGGTGTGGTGCGTGCCCTTGGTGCTGCTGCTGTGGACGCGCGGGCACCGGGCGGCGGCCCTGTGCACCGTGCTGGTGTTCTGCTCGTACGCCCCGTGGTGGGTGCCGCACGGGACCGGACGACCGGAACTGCACCAGTCGGGCGGGGAGTTGGCGCTCTCGGCCGTCTACGGGGCCGTCGGCGCGGTCTTCCTCGCGCTGGCCCGGACATCGTTGCCGACGACCGGGCCGGGCGGGGTCCGCGTCAAGCCGTGACGAACTGGTAGAACCGCTTCAGCGTGCAGTGCTCCTCCAGGAGGCGGCCGTAGATCGGCTCGCCCTCCAGCTCCCGGTAGGTCTCGATCGGGTCGCCTTTTATGATCAGCGCCCGCGCGCATTCCTCGCACCAGTACTGGTAATCGGGATTGATCGGCTCCATGTCGCGGACGATCGGGGTACCGCTCCCGCACCAGTCGCACTTTCGCCTGTGTGCACCCATCGATCAGCTCCAGCTGTGGCCGCAGGCCGTGCACACGTAGGAGATTCCGCCGTTGTCGCCGAGGACCTGCGCCACATGCGCGGAACCGCAGGAAGGGCAGCTCAGCCGGGTGGTGGTGTCCCGTATCAACGCCGCACCAAGGAGGTGGCCGACCTCCTCAAGGATGCTCGCAGGCATCGCTACTCCCTCCCGTCGGGCCGCGCCCCCTTCCGGCCGTTTGATTCTGCCACGACCGGACCGATACGGTCAGCGACGCCTCAGTACCAGTCCGGACACGGCTCCCGCCGCGGCGGTTCCGGCCAGCGCCCAGGCGCACACCGAGAACGCCTCCGCAGAGGGATACGAGCGCACCGCCCCGAACGACTCAAGCCGGTTCAGGAACAGTGTGCCGAAAGCCGCCACGCCGATCAGCTGACCGAGTTGCGCGACGGTGGCCAGCAGGCCGCTGGCGTCCGCCGCGTCCTGGGGCCGCACGGTGGCCAGGGCCCCGGTGAGCGTCGGGCTGAAGGCGAGCGCCAGCCCCGCACCCGTGCCCGCGTACCCCGCGTACAGGACCGCTCCCCCGCCCCCGCCGCCGTGGAGAGCGAGCCCGACGAAGGCGACGGACACCGCGGTGAGCGCGAACCCGGCCGGTACGAGGACCCGCTGCCAGGCGGCCGGCCACTTCCGCCAGGTGAGGCTGACGGCGCCGAAGACGACCGCGGTCGGCGCGAAACCCAGTCCGGCCCGCAGGGCGCCGTAGCCGAGGCCGCCCTGGACGTGCAGGGTCAGCGCGAACAGGAAGCCGGCGTTGACCGACATCACGGCGAGGATCCTGAAGACGGCCGTCGCGATGCCCGGATGCCGCAGCACCCGGGGCGAGATGAGCGGCGCGCCGCCGCGCCGGGCCAGCCGGGACTCGTAGCCGCGGAACAGGGTGAACAGCACCGCGGCCGCGGCCAGCGACAGCCAGGACCACAGCGGCCAGTCCTCCTCCTGCCCGAGCACCAGCGGCACCGTCAGCAGCGACACGGCGGCGCCGAGCAGCACCAGTCCGGGCAGGTCGAGCGCCCGGGCGCGCTCCCGCCCGCCCGCGCGGCCCAGCGGCAGGACCCGTCGGCCCAGTACGAGCAGCAGGGCGCCCACCGGCACGTTGACCAGGAACACCGGCCGCCAGCCGGTGCCGAACAGGTCGGCGCTGACCAGGACGCCGCCGGCGACCTGCCCGGCCGCCGCGCCGACGGCCAGGACCGCCGAGTAGGCGCCGAGCGCCCGCGCCCGGGCCTCCCCGGTGAAGGTGCGCTGGATGAGGCTGAGCACCTGCGGGATCATCAGCGCCGAGCCCATGCCCTGCACCAGCCGGAACGCGATGAGTTCGGTCGAGCCCTGTGCCAGTCCGCAGGCGAGCGAGGCCGCGGTGAACAGGGCGAGTCCGGCGAAGTGGACACGGCCGTGGCCGAGCCGGTCCCCGAGCCGGGCCCCGGTGATCAGGAGCACGGAGTAGGTGATGGTGTACCCGGCGACGACCAGTTGCAGGTCGGCGCCGGAGGCGTGCAGTTCGGAACCGATCGTGGGGGCCGCGACGTTGACGATGAAGACGTCGAGGGCCGCCATGAACAGGGCGGCGAGCAGCACGCCGAGCAGCAGCCGGGGCCGATTGTCAGTGGCGGGTGCTTCACTGTCCGTGACGGGTGAAGCCGGACCAGTGACAGCCGGGCCGTCACTGTCAGTGGCGGGTGTTTCACTGTTCGCAGGGTTCGGGACCGCCTCGGCGCCCGGGCCGGTACGGGATGTCGTCGTCATGGCGTCGAGCGTGACGACGGTCCGGTACCGGTGCCGAGTGCCCGCGGATGCTGGTACTGCCAGCACCTGGCAGGGGCGGGTCCGGGCGCCGACGATGAGACGGGGACGACGGGGGCATGACGATGGGGACGAGGACACAGCGACGCAGGCCCGAGCTGGCCGCCTTCCTGCGCAGCAGGCGGGCCCGGGTCACACCGGCCGACGTCGGGATGCCGCCGGGCCTGCGGCGGCGCACACCCGGGTTGCGCCGGGAGGAGGTCGCCCAGCTGTCGGGCGTGGGCGTGACCTGGTACACGTGGCTGGAGCAGGGCCGGCCGATCAACGCCTCGCCGCAGGTGCTGGACGCGGTGGCGCGCACGCTGCGGCTGGACCCGCCGGAGCGGGAGCACCTGTACCGGCTCGCGGAGGTCCCGTTCGAGCCGGACCCCGAAGGGCTGACCCGGCGGATCAGCCCGGAGGTGCAGGCCATCATCGACGCGCTCGCCCCGATGCCGGCGACGGTCTACAACTCGCGCTACGACGTGCTCGCCACCAACGCGGCCTACCGCGACCTGTTCTCGGTCCCCGAGACCCGCGGGATCGGCGTGCCGAACGTGCTGTGGACGCTGTTCACGCTGCCGAGGCGGGCCTGTCCGCTGGTGCACCCGGAGAAGGAGCTGCCGCTGATGGTCGCGACCCTGCGGTCCTCCTACGGCAGACACGTGGGCGAGCCGGCCTGGGAGGAGTACATACGCGGGCTGTCGGCGGCGAGCCCCTGGTTCGCCGAGCTGTGGGCGAGCGGTGAGGTGGTGCCTCCGAGGCCGAGGGTGAAGGTGTTCCGCCACACGGCCGTGGGCGAGATGCGGATGACCTCGCAGTCGCTGTCCATCGACGGGATGCCCGAGTGCCGGATCGTGGTCTACACGCCGGAGGACGAGGAGACGCGGGCGAAGATCGCGGTGCTGCGGGAGCGACGAGAGCGGCTGTGGCCTCCGGCGCTGACGAGCTGACGGCGGCGGGATGCAGAAAATCCCGCCCCCTGGGGGACGGGATCCTCATCACCGATCTTTGACAACTCAACAGAGTGTCGATCAGTGGAGCTAAGGAGAATTGAACTCCTGACCTCCTGCATGCCATGCAGGCGCTCTACCAACTGAGCTATAGCCCCTTGCCACGCGACGGAGCCGCATGGTGTCCGCTTCCCGCTCGGCGGGGCGAACAAGAAGAACTTTAGCCTGTGACCTGCCAGAAAGTGAAATCCGGGGTCGGGGGCTCGGGACGGTCAGTCGTCGTCGCCGAGGACGGGCTCCGGGAGGGTGCCCGCGTTGTGCTCCAGCAGGCGCCAGCCGCGAGCGCCCTCGCCGAGCACGGACCAGCAGCAGTTGGACAGCCCGCCGAGGCTCTCCCAGTGCCGGGCCTCCAGGCCGAGGAGCCGGCCGATGGTGGTGCGGATGGTGCCGCCGTGGCTGACGACGACCAGCGTGCCGTCCTCGGGCAGCTTCTCGGCGTGCCGCAGCACGACGGGGGCGGCGCGGTCGGCGACCTCGGTCTCCAGCTCGCCGCCGCCCCGGCGGACCGCCTCGCCGCGCTTCCAGGCGGCGTACTCCTCGCCGTGGCGGGCGATGATCTCCTCGTGCGTCAGCCCCTGCCAGACGCCCGCGTAGGTCTCGCGCAGCGCCTCGTCGCGGGTGACCTCCAGGCCGGTGAGGGCGGCCAGCTCGGCGGCCGTGTGCGCGGCCCGCTGCAAGTCCGAGGAGACGATCGCGTCGGGCCGCAGCGAGGCGAGCAGCCGGGCGGCGCGGCGGGCCTGGCCGATGCCCGTCTCGGTCAGCTCGACGTCCGTGGTGCCCTGGAAGCGGCGCTCCACGTTCCAGGAAGTCTGGCCGTGCCGCCACAGGATGATGCGGCGGCCCCGGCCCTTGCGGTCGGTCACCTCGCCGGTGGCGCTCATCACCACGCCCCGCCCGGTTCCTGGTCGGCCTCGGCGGCCTGCGCCCTGGCGTGCTCCTCCGCCTTTCCGCGGGTTGCCTTGGCGTCGGCGGGCAGCTCCAGCTCGGGGCAGTCCTTCCACAGGCGCTCCAGCGCGTAGAAGACCCGCTCCTCGCTGTGCTGGACGTGGACGACGATGTCGACGTAGTCGAGCAGGATCCAGCGGGACTCCCGGTCGCCCTCGCGGCGGACCGGCTTGGCCCCGAGGTCCTTCAGGAGGCGCTCCTCGATCTCGTCGACGATGGCCTTGACCTGGCGGTCGTTCGGCGCGGACGCCAGCAGGAAGGCGTCCGTGATCGACAGCACGTCGCTCACGTCGTAGGCGATGACGTCGTGGGCGAGCTTGTCGGCCGCCGCCTGGGCGGCGGTGTTGATGAGCTCAAGGGAACGGTCGGTGGCGGTCACTACATGGCTTTCCGTCGGCGGTCTTTTGTCATCAAGGGTCTCACGGACCGCCCGGCGCACCCCACGTGATTACGGCATCACGTGGGGTGCCCCCTCGGGCGCTCCCTTTCGGAGGCGGCCCGGGTCAGGAGGAGGACGGCTTGTAGTCGCTGCCCAGGATCACCGAGACGTCGGCGCCGGAGGAGACGCTGCCCTTGGCCACGGAGCCGGCGGGCAGCCCGAGGGTCTTGGCGACCTCGGTGGCGTTCGCCTTGTCGGCGGCGTCCGCGTAGAGCACCTTCGAGGCGGTCTGGGTGCCGGAGGCGGTGCCGCCCTCCAGGAAGGTGAAACCGCCGTTCAGGAGCACGACGCGCGCCTTCTCCGTGTCGTCCTTCACCCCGGTGGCGTTCTGGACGGAGACCCGGACCGTGGAGCCGGCGTCGGGGCTCTTGGCGGTGCCGCCGAGGATGTCCTTCACCACGCTGTCGCTGGTCTGCGCGGTGAGGGTGCCGTCGGACTGCACGGGCAGCAGGGCGGTCTTGTAGTCGCCGCTCTTGGCGAGGTCGGCGAGCTTGGCGAGGAAGCCGCCGAGGTCCTTGTCGGTGAGCGGCGGGTCCAGGATCTGGGCGAGCGTCTGCACGGTGGTGGTGGCGGACGACGGGTCGGAGGACAGCTTGCGCAGGACGCCCTGGATGACCTGCCCGAACCGCTCCAGCTGGGCGTTCTGGGACTCGCCGGCGGCGCGGTAGGTGGCGTAGGCGACGGCCATCTTGCCGCTGAGGGTCTGGTCCTGGCCCTTGTGGACGAGCGGCGCGGTGCCCTTCTTCTTGGTGTCCGGGTCGGGCACGTCGGTGTTGGTGTCGATCTCGATGTTGCCGACGAGTTCGACGAGGTTCTGCAGGTAGGGGGTGTCGAGGCGCCAGGTGCCCTGGATGCTGGTGCCGAGGACCGTGTCGAGCTGGTCGCGGGTGCCGGAGGCGCCGTCGTCGTCCACCGACTTGGCGAGGGTCGTGGTGGAGCCGTCGTCGTCGGTCAGCGCGAGGGAGTTGGGCAGCAGGACCGTGGTGCCCTGCTTGGTGGTGGTGTTGTCGACCAGCAGCGCCGTGGAGGTGCCGCTCTTGCCGGTGTTGTGCAGGTGGACGACGATCACGTCGCGCTTCTGGGCGGCGACCGGCGTGGCGGTGCCGGCCTTGCCGTCGGACGAGGAGAGTCCGGGCAGTTTTCCGGCGAACCAGAGGTAGCCGACACCGCCGACCGCGACGAGGGCGAGGACGACGAGAAGGGCGATGATCCGGCTGCGCGCGCGGCGGCGGGCCTCCTCGCGGCGCTCGGTGCGGTTCTCGGTGAACTTCAGCCAGTCGATGACGTCCTCGGAGTCGCCGTCCGGCTCCTCGACGAAGGCGAACTGCTCGGTGCGGTAGTCCCGTTCCCCCATGGGGGCGTCGTTCTCCCCCGGCGTCCGGGTGTCCTGCGGGATCCGGGTGTCGTCCGGGACTCGGGTGTCCTCCGCGGGGCCCGCCTGCTGCGGGATGTAGGCGGTCTGCTCGGCGACCCGGGGCTGCTGTCCGCTGTTCGCCGCCTGCCCGTAGGGGTCGTAGCCCGTGGCGTCCTGGGTGCCGGTGGCGTACGGGTCGTAGGGGGCCTGGGTGCCGTAGGGGTCGTAGGCCTGCGGCTGTTGGACGGAGCCGTAGGAGGGCGGCTGCGGCTGCCGGCCGGTGGCGTAGGGGTCGTAGCCGTAGCCCTGCTGCTGGGCGTACGGGTCGTAGGTCGCCTGCTGGGACTGTGGAGCCGGCTGTGCCGGGACCTGCCCGTACACGGGTCGGCCGTACTCGTCGTAGCCGACGACTTCGTACGGGCCGCCACCGTAGCCTGCGTCACCCGCGTCGTATCGGTCGTTCACCGGTGCCCCTCTCGGCTCACTCGCCGCGGTACAGCTCGCGCTTGTCGATGTAGCGCACGACTCCGTCCGGCACCATGTACCAGATGGGGTCTCCCTTGGCGACTCTCGCACGGCAGTCTGTGGACGAGATGGCGAGCGCGGGCACCTCGACGAGCGAGACCCCGCCTTCCGGCAGGCCGGGGTCGGTCAGGTGGTGGCCGGGTCGGGTGACGCCGATGAAGTGCGCGAGGGAGAACAGCTCCTCCGAGTCGCGCCAGGTCAGCAATTGGGCGAGGGCATCGGCGCCGGTGATGAAGAACAGGTCGGTGTCGGGGTTGAGGGCCCGCAGGTCGCGCAGGGTGTCGACGGTGTAGGTGGGGCCGCCGCGGTCGATGTCGATGCGGCTGACGGAGAACTGCGGGTTCTCGGCGGTCGCGATGACCGTCATCAGGTAGCGGTCCTCGGCCGGGGAGACCTTGCGGTGGGACTTCTGCCACGGCTGGCCGGTGGGGACGAACACCACCTCGTCCAGGTGGAACTGCGCGGCGACCTCGCTGGCCGCCACGAGGTGCCCGTGGTGGATCGGGTCGAACGTTCCGCCCATGACGCCGAGGCGCCGCTTGCCGGTGTGGGCGGGGCCGTTGCCCGGTCCGTGCTGCGGGTGCTTCACCGTGTCGTCGGCGGTCTCGTGCGCCGGACCGGTAGGCATGTCCTGCTCTCCCATGCGTGCAGACCCTACCGGCCCGGCCTCGGACGTCCGGCCGGGGACGGGTTCCCCGCTCAGCGGTCGCGGTTGAAGCGCGTGGTGATCCACAGCAGCAGGAGCAGGATGAACAGGGCGCCGCCGCCGGTGACGGCCGGGTTCAGGCTGTTGTGGTTTCCGCCGTGCTGCTCGCCCTCGGCGGCAAGGGTGACCAACTGGGCAGCTGCGCTGTGGAAGCTCATCTTCGGCAGGACCTATCGCGTGTGGGCGGAATAAAGATGTCGGCTCATCGTAAGCGGGCGGCCGTGCGGCGATCACGCCGACTCCGCCGTTGGCACCGGACGGCGCCTGCGGCTCGCGGGCGGCGGGCAGCGGTCAAGATCCGGCGACGGGGAACCTTCGCCGCTCCTCAGTCGTCCTTCCGCTTGTAGCCGCGCAGCAGGAACCAGGCGGTCAGTACACAGCCGAGGACCATCACGATCAGTACGACGCGGAGCAGATTTCCTGACCCGTGCTGCTGGACGGCGCTCGTGGCGGCCTCGGTCAGCCAGGCGGCTGCGGGGTGGTGCTCCATGGCGTGGACTCCTTCGGGTGTACTGCCCGTCCAAGGTATCTCCGCCTAGGCTGGGCTCCGCCTCGGGGGCACAGTGGGCACTCACACGCACATGGGGGAAGACATGTCCGACGACGGCCGGCAGCACACCGGGCACGAGCGGGTGCCGAGCAGGCAGCGCAGGCGCTTCCCCGGGATCTCCACGCGCGCCTACGAGCACCCGGCCGACCGCTCGGCGCTCGTCGCGCTGCGCAAGCTGAGCGGGTTCGACACCGTCTTCAAGGCGCTCAGCGGGCTGCTGCCGGAGCGGAGTCTCAGGCTGCTGTTCCTGTCCGACTCGGTGCGGGTCTCCGAGCGGCAGTTCTCCCATCTGCACGACATGTTGCTGGACGCCTGTTACATCCTGGACCTTGAGAAGGTCCCGCCGATGTACGTCACGCAGGACCCGCAGCCGACCGCGATGTGCATCGGCCTCGACGAGCCGATCATCGTGGTCAGCACGGGTCTGGTGGAGCTGCTCGACGAGGAGGAGATGCGGGCGGTCGTCGGGCACGAGGTGGGGCACGCGCTGTCCGGGCACTCGGTGTACCGCACCGTCCTGCTGTTCCTGACCAGCCTCGCGCTCAAGGTGGCGTGGATCCCGCTGGGCAATCTGGCGGTCATGGCGATCATCACGGCGCTGCGGGAGTGGTTCCGCAAGTCGGAGCTGTCCGCCGACCGGGCGGGCCTGCTGGTGGGCCAGGACGTCCGGGCGTCGATGCGGGGGCTGATGAAGATCGCGGGCGGCAACCACCTGCACGAGATGAACGTGGACGCGTTCCTGGAGCAGGCCGAGGAGTACGACTCCGGCGGCGATCTGCGCGACTCGGTGCTGAAGATCCTGAACGTGCTGCCTCGCTCGCACCCGTTCACCACCGTGCGGGCCGCCGAGCTGAAGAAGTGGGCCGAGTCCCGGGACTACCAGCGGATCATGGACGGCCACTACCCGCGGCGCAGCGAGGACGGGGACGCCTCCGTCGGCGACTCCTTCCGGGAGTCGGCGGCCAGCTACGCGAGCGATGTGAAGACCTCCAAGGACCCGCTGATGAAGCTGGTCACGGACCTCGCGGGAGGCGCGGGCGACCTGGGCGGCCGGGTCCGGCGGGGCTTCGACGGCTTCCGGAGCCCGCCGTCGGCCAAGGGGGACACTGCGGGCGGCGGCGAGGAGTAGCGCGGGACCGGGAGCGGGGAGCGACCGTCGGGTCCGTCCGGGGGGAGCCGCTGCCTCCGGTGCCGTTTCCCCTCCGCCTTCCGCACACCGCCGGCCCCGTCGGGCGCCGCTCACGGCTCGCTCCCGCTGCGCGCCCCTCACACCTTCGGCTGGGCCTCGGGGGCCAGCGTTCCGCACAGGGACGTGGCACTGTCCGTCTCGTAGGGATTGGTGCCCGCGGGGCTGCCCGACCGGGCCGTCTGACCGGCCAGCAGGGGGCGGAGGTAGGCCGAGGTGTCCTCGGCGCAGGCGAGGGGGCCCGCCTGGACGTAGGACATGACCAGCTGGACCTGGTGGGTGCGCAGGTCGTCACGGTCGAAGTGGAAGGTCACCTCGCGGCGGACCGTGAAGAGGGAGGCGGGGGCGTCGGCGGCGGCGCCGGTGGGGCGCAGGGCGTAGACGAAGGTGTGGTCGGCGGTGACCTCCAGTGTCGCCGGGTCGGTCTCGGCGGCGTGCAGGCTGCCGAAGACGCGGATCCGGTCGTCGGCCAGCTGGGCCCGGGCGGGGTCGATGCGGACGACCCAGCCGGTGGCCGCGTGCCGGCCGTCCGCCGCCGGGTGGTCGAAGCTCTGGTCGAACTGGTCGAGCTGGTCGGGGTCGATCAGGGACCGGGCGGGCCGGACCTCGCGGCCGGTGAGCACCTCGGGGTAGAGCGAGGAGCGGACGATGTAGTCCTTGGCGGTGGTGAGGGCGGCCACCACCTGGCTGTCGGAGAAGTGGGCGGTGCCGCGCGAGGCCGGCAGGGGTATGCCCTCGGCGCCGGCCTCGTACGGGGCGGCGGGGCTGTGCGCGTACAGCCTCTCGGGGTCCGGGGCGCCGGGCACCCTGCCCTGGGGGGCGAGCGGGATGACGGTCATCCTCAGGGCCTCCACGGGCCGCCGGCTCTGCGGTGAGCCGTAGGGGTGGCGGACACCCAGGTAGATCGCGGTGGCGAAGGCGACGGCGATCAGCAGGACGAGGACGAGGGCCTGCCGGGTGAGGCCCCGGTGCAGGGGCGGGCGGCGGCGGACGGCGGGGGCGTGGTCGGCCATCCGCTCCTCGGCGGAGAACTCCTGGAGGCGGGCAGCGCGGACAAACGACTCGTCGAAGACGACGGATCGGTATTCGTCCTCCGCACCGCCGGGGCCGCCCTCGGGTGTCCCCTCCGGTGGGTCTCCAGGCCCGCCCATACCTTCAGGGTAGGTCTCGTGAGCCCCGGGTAAACGCCCCGCCGCCCGACAACTTCTGACAGGTTCTCACCAAGCGTGGGCGGGGTGGTCAGGGTGCGGGCGGGATGGCCGAGACGGCCGGCCGGGAGTGGTCGGTGGCGGAGCCGGGGGCGGACGCGCCGCCCTGTTCCAGGCCGGTGGAGGCGGGGGCGGGAACGCGGTCGCGGGTGCCCGAGGAGCTCCCCCGGTACACGGCGGCGAAGGCCAGGGCGACCATGCCGATGCCCATCACGACGGCGAGGACCCAGGCCACGGGCCGGTGCCAGCGGACCTGCTTGCCGTAGGCGCCGAAGGGTCCGCGGCGGTCGCCGAGGACGTAGGCGTCGTCCAGCTCGTCATCGTCGTGATCTTGACCGAATGCGGCGCTGTCGGGGCCGTAGCCGTCGTCGTAGCGCTCGCCCCGGGCGCGGGCGCGGCGGGCCTCCGCCTCGGAGGCCTCGGCTCTGGCCTGGGCCGCGGCCAGGAGACGTTCGACGGCGGTCGGCTCGTGGAAGGTGGCCGCCCGCACGAAGGCCTCGTCGAACACCACGGAGGCGAACTCTTCGTCCGACACCCCGTGGTCGTGGTCGTCGTCGGGCTCCCAGCCGTCAGGGAACGGCGTGCCCCCCACGTCCTCCGGCACGATTCCAGAGTAGACCTGGGGGATCAATTTGGGCAGACGGTACGGAAATTCGTCTGCCTGGTGAGACGCCTTTTCAGCCGGACCGCGGGACGGTCCGCGGGACGGCGCCCGGGAGGGGCGGGCCCGCGGCCGGACGGGTGAATCTCAGCGGCGGACGTGGCCGTCGCCGGTGACGATGTACTTGGTGCTGGTCAGCTCCGGCAGGCCCATCGGGCCTCGGGCGTGCAGCTTCTGGGTGGAGATGCCGATCTCGGCGCCGAAACCGAACTGGCCGCCGTCGGTGAAGCGGGTGGAGGCGTTCACGGCGACGGTGGTGGAGTCGACCAGCTGGGTGAAGCGGCGGGCGGCCTGCTGGGAGGTCGTGACGATGGCCTCGGTGTGGCCGGAGGTCCACAGCCGGATGTGCTCGACGGCCTTGTCCAGGGAATCCACCACCGCGGCGGCGATGTCGTACGACAGGTACTCCGTCTCCCAGTCCTCGGCGGTCGCCTCGACCACGGTGGCCTTGGAGTCCTTGGCGTAGGCCATGACCCGCTCGTCCGCGTGGACGGTGACGCCGGCCTCGGCGAGGGCGTCCAGGGCGCGCGGCAGGAACTCGGGGGCGATGTCCTGGTGGACGAGGAGGGTCTCGGCGGCGTTGCAGACGCTGACCCGCTGGGCCTTGGAGTTGATCAGGATCTCGACGGCCATGTCGATGTCGGCCTGGGCGTCGACGTACACGTGGCAGTTGCCGGTGCCGGTCTCGATCACGGGGACGGTGGACTCGTTGACCACGGTCCGGATCAGGGAGGCGCCGCCGCGCGGGATGAGGACGTCGACCAGGCCGCGGGCGCGCATCAGCTCGCGGACGGAGTCGCGGCTCTCGCCGGGCACGAGCTGGACGGCGTCGGCGGGCAGCCCGGCGCCGCCGACGGCGTCGCGGATCACCCGGACGAGTGCGGTGTTGGACTCGTAGGCGGAGGCCGAGCCGCGCAGCAGGACGGCGTTGCCGGACTTCAGGCAGAGGGCGGCGGCGTCCACGGTGACGTTCGGGCGTGCCTCGTAGATGATGCCGACGACGCCGAGCGGGACGCGGACCTGGCGCAGGTCGATGCCGTTGGGGAGGGTGGAGCCGCGGACGACCTCGCCGACCGGGTCGGGCAGCTTGGCGACGTCACGGACGTCGGAGGCGATGGCGCGGACCCGCTCCGGGGTGAGCGTGAGCCGGTCGACGATGGCCTCGCTGGTGCCGTTCTCCCGGGCCTTGGCCACGTCCTTGCCGTTGGCCTCGACGATCTCGGCGGTCCGGACCTCCAGGGCGTCGGCGATGGCGAGCAGCGCGTCGTCCTTCACGGCGCGCGGGAGCGGCGCGAGGTCGGCGGCGGCGGCCTTGGCCCGGTAGGCGGCCTGGGTGACCGGGGACATCGAGTCGTACGGCGAGAGCGTGGTCATGAGGGAAGGGTAGTGCGCGGGGCGCGGCGGTTCAGCGGTCGTCCCACACCCCGAGACACCCCAAAAGGGGTGAACCGCCGTGAGCCGGGGAACGGCCGGCCCGCGGGCTCCGGGACAGCGGACCGCTCACTGCGACACCGAGCACCCGCCCCGCATCCGAGCACCCACCCGGCATCCGCTCACTCCGGCCCGGCACCCGCCCCACCGGGCGCCCGATCGCTCCGGCCCAGCGACCGTCCCACCGCGCACCCGCCCGGCACCCACTCACCCGCCCGGCACCCGCTCACCGGGGCGGCCCCGCGGTCCGAGCCCGCCCGGCCCCGCTCAGAACGGATGCACCCCCACCGGTGTCGCCGGGGCGGGGCCGTAGCCCTCGGCGATGCGGAGGTGGTAGGTCTCGCGGTCGATGACCTCCAGGCCGACGATCTCCCAGGGCGGCAGGCCGGCACTCTGCCGGTGCTCGCCCCACAGGCGCAGTGCCACGGCGGCGGCGTCGTGCAGGTCGCGGGCCTCTTCCCAGTACCGGATCTCGGCGTGGTCGGTCGCGTATCTGCTGGTCAGCAGGAAGGGGTGGTCGTGGGCGAGCTGTTCCAGGGCCCGCCGCAGCTCGGGCAGGGGGACCTTCTCCCCGGAGACGCTGAGGGTGACGTGCCACAGCCTGGGCAGGTCCTTGGGCTCCTCATAGGTGTCCCCGGCCGCGACGCTCGTCAGAGCACCGCGGGACGCCGCCCCCGGGCGCACTCGTCTCACGACGGCCTCCTTCACGCATGGCTCACATGGCTCGCATGGCTGGCACGGTCCGCATGCCCGTATGACTCGCTCGGCCCCTTGACGGAGCCCGTCCCTTCAACACGTCCCCCAGACAAAGTTGAGCAGGCCGCAGCGCTCCGCGTGGTGGTTTTACGGAACGTCCCCCACCGGGGTCGTTCCGTACGCCCCGTTTTACGAGCGGTTCTGCGAGCTTCAGGTGTGCAGGAGAACCAGGTCGTCCCTGTGTACGACCTCGCGTTCGTACGCCGGGCCCAGCTCGCGTGCCAGCTCGCGGGTCGAACGCCCGATCAGCCGGGGGATCTCCTTGGCGTCGAAGTTGACGAGCCCCCGGGCCACCGCCCGGCCCCTGGCGTCCCGCAGCTCGACCGGGTCGCCCGCGCTGAACTCGCCCTCGACGGCGGCGATCCCGGCGGGCAGCAGCGACGTGCGCCGCTTGACGACCGCGTCCACCGCGCCGTCGTCCAGGACCAGGGCGCCCTGCGGGGTGGAGGCGTGCTGGAGCCAGAGCAGCCGCTCGGCGGAGCGCCTGCCGGTGGGGTGGAAGTAGGTGCCGGTGTCGCCGCCGGCCAGGGCCTCGGCCGCGTGGACGGCGCTGGTCAGCACCACGGGGATGCCTGCGGCGGCGGCGATCCGGGCGGCCTCCACCTTGGTGACCATCCCGCCGGTGCCGACGCCGGCCTTGCCCGCGCTGCCGATCTCCACGCCGGCGAGGTCCTCCGGCCCCTTCACCTCCGCTATCCGGGAGGTGCCGGGTTTGCTGGGGTCGCCGTCGTAGACGCCGTCCACGTCGGAGAGGAGGACCAGCAGGTCGGCGTGGACGAGGTGGGCGACGAGGGCGGCGAGGCGGTCGTTGTCGCCGAAGCGGATCTCGTCGGTGGCGACGGTGTCGTTCTCGTTGACGATCGGGAAGGCACCCATCGCGAGCAGCTGGTCGAGGGTGCGGGAGGCGTTGCGGTGGTGGGCGCGGCGGCTCATGTCGTCGCTGGTGAGGAGGACTTGGCCGACGCGGACGCCGTAGCGGGCGAAGGAGGCGGTGTAGCGGGCGACGAGCAGCCCCTGGCCGACGCTGGCGGCGGCCTGCTGGCGCGCGAGGTCCTTGGGGCGGCGGCGCAGCCCGAGCGGGGACAGCCCGGCGGCGATGGCGCCGGAGGAGACCAGCACGATCTCCTTCTCGCCACCGCTGCGGATCTTCGCGAGGACGTCCACCAGCGCGTCGACGCGGTCGGCGTCCAGGCCGCCCGCGGCGGTGGTCAGCGAGGAGGAGCCCACCTTGACGACGATCCTGCGGGCCTCGCCCACCGCCTGCCTTGCCCTTGCCACCTGCGGTCCGTCTCCTTCACGCGCACGTTCCGGCACCGTGCTTCCCGGCGTCCTCAATCTACGGGAAACGGGGCGCGGCGTGCCCGCGCTGCCCAACCGCCGGACAGTCGCGAGCCGGGACCCGCCGGCGCCGCCCCGGCGAGACGGCCTCGGCGTACCGGACCCGTCTCGGACGGCTTCACCTCGGAGAGGTCAGGTGTCGCGGGCGGGCGGAAGCTCGATACCGGTCGGGGACGACACGGGGCGACGGGTGACGGGGACGCCGAAGAGGAAGGCCGCCGGCCGACCACCCTCGCCGACGTCGCCCAGAACCGAGGCCGGACACCCCCCCCCGCTCCGGTCCGCGGCCGTACCGCTCCGCTCGCGGACAGGGCGGTACGGCCGCGTTCGCGGGGGTCTGCGACCATGGACCCCATGCGTAAAAGAGGTTCGATACGGGCGGTGTTGGGCGGGGCCCTCGGTGGACTGCTGGTGATGTCGGCCGCGGCGTGCGGTACTTCGGACCACGGCACGGCCGCCGCGCGGGACCGTTCCGACGACACGCAGCCGCGGAAGACGGCCCTCGAGCGCGTACCCGGCATCGGGGACCGGCTGTGGCGGCGGGTACCGTCCGGCTCCCGCCAGGTGGTCGCGGTGTACGGCGCGGGCAAGAACTCCCCCGACTCCACCGTCGCCCTCTTCACCAGGCACGGCACCACCTGGAAGCAGGAACGCTCCTGGCCGGCGCACAACGGGCGGAAGGGCTGGACGACGAACCATCACGAGGGCGATCTGCGCAGCCCCGTGGGAGTGTTCACGCTCAGCGACGCGGGCGGCGTCCTCGCCGCGCCGGGGACCAAGCTGCCGTACACCCGGTCCGCGGCCTTCCAGGCGCCCCACTACTGGAAGAAGGCGTACTGGCACGACTTCGACTACGTCATCGCCATCGACTACAACCGCGTCAAGGGCACCGCGCCCAACGACCCGACCCGGCCGCAGGGCCAGTCGAAGGGCGGCAGCATCTGGCTGCACATGGACCACGGCAGCGGCACCTCGGCGTGTGTGAGCCAGTCCGAGTCGGCGATGCGGTACCTGCTGCGCACGCTCGACCCCCGGCTGCACCCGGTCGTGGTGATGGGTGACAGGGCCGAGCTGAAGGCCTGACGGGACATCAGGGCGCGGCCGGTCCGCGCCCTGGGCGGGCGGGGGAGCCGGGCCGCGGCCGGCGCCCGGCTCCGCGCGGCAGTCCGCTCAGGCGTGCCGGTGACGCCACCCCAGCCAGGCGGACTCGATCATGTCGTCCAGGCCGAGACGGGCACTCCAGCCGAGTTCCGCGTGGATGCGGTCCGCCGACGCGACCACCCTCGCCGGGTCTCCGGGGCGGCGGTCGGTCACCTCGGGCGTCAGCCGCTCGTTGCCGGTCACCTTTAGGATGCGGTCCACCATCTGCCGGACCGAGCTGCCCTCGCCCCGGCCGATGTTGAGGACGAGCGAGGTCCCCTCCGGGGCGTCCCGCAGACGCTCGGCGGCGGCCCGGTGGGCCGAGGCGATGTCCTGCACGTGAATGTAGTCACGTACACAGGTGCCGTCCGGGGTGGCGTAGTCGTCGCCGAAGATCCGCGGCGCCTCGCCGGCCTCCAGCCGCTCGAACACCATGGGGATGAGGTTGAAGACACCCGTGTCGGACAGCTCCGGGGCGGCGGCACCGGCCACGTTGAAGTAGCGCAGGGACACGGCCCGGATGCCGTGCGCCCTGGCCGCGGCGGCGATCAGCCACTCGCCGATCAGCTTCGTCTCGCCGTAGGGGCTCATCGGGACGCAGGGGGTGTCCTCGGTCACGAGGTCGACGTCCGGCATGCCGTAGACGGCGGCGGACGAGGAGAAGACGATCCGGCCGACTCCGGTGGCCGCCATCGCCTCCAGCAGGGTCTGCAGACCGGTGACGTTCTCGCGGTAGTAGTGGAGGGGCCGCTCCACCGACTCCCCGACCTGCTTCTTGGCGGCGATGTGCACCACACCCGTCACGGCATGGTCACGAATCGTCCGCTCCAGGAGGGCCTGGTCCAGCACGCTGCCGACGACGAGCGGGACGTCGGAGGGCACCCGGTCGGCGCTGCCGGTCGACAGGTCGTCGTAGACGACCACGTGCTCGCCGTTCTCCGTCATGGCGCGCACCACATGCGCACCGATGTACCCGGCGCCGCCCGTGACCAGCCAGCTCATTCCCGTGCCTCCTCGGTCTGTGTCGGTAGGAGAGCAGACTCGTTCATGGATTACGGAAAATCGAGTCGGGTAATTTCGGACAACTGCGGCAAAAACCCAGCGCGGTGAGGCGGGGTGAGATGCACCGCCGGTCCGGGTGGGACAATGTTCCGAGCACGTAAAGGTCCGGCCTCCGTGGCTGTTCCACGCCCCGACCGCCCCGCTACCTTGCTCACGGAAACATCAAGTGAATCCTTTACTCTGATGCGACGGCGCGCTGCGCCGCCGGCGGGCGGAGCGTGCTCTGGCCTCGGCCCACGCTCTCGTGATCAGTCTCGGAACAGGTTGTAAGGATGCCCAGACTCTCTCTCGTCATCCCTGTCTACAAGGTGCAGGGCTACCTCACCGAGTGCCTGGACTCGGTGCTCGGGCAGGACTACACGGACTTCGAGGTCATTGCGGTCGACGACTGCTCGCCGGACGGTTCGGGCGCCATTCTCGACGAATACGCGCAGCGGGACGCGCGTGTTCACGTGATTCACCTCACGGAGAACGTGGGACTGGGGCGTGCGCGCAATGCGGGCATGGAGAAAGTTCAGGGCGATTACGTACTTTTCCTGGACAGTGACGACACTCTGACCGAGGGCGCGCTGCGGGCGATAGCCGACCGGCTGGAAGCCGCCGGGGACCCCGAGATCCTCGTCTACGACTACGCCCGCAGTTACTGGGACGGCCGGGTCCGGCCCAACCAGCGCGCCGAGCTGCTCCAGCCCGACGGGCCGGAGGCCTTCCCCCTCGCCGAGCGGCCGAAGCTGCTGGACCTCCTGCAGATCGTCTGGAACAAGGCCTACCGCCGGGACTTCGTCCTCCGCCACGAGCTGACCTTCCCGCCCGGCTACTACGAGGACGCCCCCTGGACGTTCTGCTCCATGATCAGCGCCGAGCGCATCGCGGTGCTGAACCGGGTCTGCGTGATGTACCGCCAGCGCCGCGAGGGCGGCAACATCCTCAAGACGGTCAGCCGCAAGCACTTCGACGTCTTCGACCAGTACCGCCGCGTCTTCGACTACCTCGACGCCCACCCCGAGTTCGCCCAGTGGCGCGAACCGCTGTTCCGCAAGATGGTCGACCACTTCCTGACCATCCTGGACCGGCCCGACCGGCTGCCGGCCGACGCGCGGGCCGAGTTCTTCCACCGCGCCTCCGCCGACTACCGCGCGCGGGTCCCTCAGGGCTTCCAGCGGCCGGGCGGCGGCCGCGGCCACAAGTACGCGATGCTGGAGAAGGACGCGTACGCCGCGATGGCCGGTGCCACCGCCGCCGTGAAGCTCCGCAAGGCGGTCAGGACCCGCACCCGTACGGCCGTCAACCGGTCCAAGCGCAGCGCGATGGGCGTCTACTACCAGTCGCAGCTCCGGCTGCCGCTGGACGAGAACCTGGCGCTCTTCTCCGCCTACTGGAGCCGCAGCGTCTCCTGCAACCCGGCCGCCATCGACGCCGAACTGGCCCGGCTCGCGCCGCACGTGCGCCGGGTCTGGGCGATCCGGCCGGACGCGGTGGACCGGGTGCCCGAGGGCGTCAGTTGCGTCCGGGTCGGCTCCAAGGAGTACTGGGCCGCGCTCGCCCGGGCCAAGTACCTGGTCAACAACGTGAACTTCGCCGACAGCGTGGTCAAGCGCGAGGGCCAGATCCACCTCCAGACCCACCACGGCACCCCGCTGAAGACCATGGGCCTCGACCAGCGCAAGTACCCCGCCTCGACGGACATGGACTTCGACAAGCTCCTGGAGCGCTGCGACCGCTGGGACTTCAGCGTCAGCTCCAACCGCTTCTCCACCGCCGTCTGGGAGCGGGTCTACCCGTGCTCCTACGTCTCGCTGGAGACCGGCTACCCCCGCAACGACGTCCTCGTCAACGGCACGGCGGAGGACGTGCGCCGGGCCCGCGCGGCACTCGGACTCGCCGACGGCACCCGGGCGTTCCTGTACATGCCCACGCACCGCGAGTACCAGCCCGGCTTCGTGCCGAGCCTCGACCTCGCCCGCCTCGCCGACGAGCTGGGGCCGGACGTGACCCTGCTGGTGCGCGGCCACTACTTCTACGGCGGCTCGGCCCACGTGGCGGAGCTGCGCCGCAGCGGGCGGATCGTCGACGTGTCGGGGCACCCCCGGGTGGAGGAGCTGTATCTGGCCGCCGACGCGCTGATCACGGACTACTCCTCCGCGATGTTCGACTACGCCGTCCTGGACCGGCCGATCATCATCTACGCGCCCGACTGGGACATCTACTCCGCCGTGCGCGGCACCTACTTCAACCTGCTCCAGGAGTCGCCGGGCGCGGTGGCCACCTCGCAGGCCGAACTGATCCACCTGCTCGGATCGGACGAGTACCGCGGGCAGGACGCGGCCGCGCGCCGCGACGCCTTCCGCCGTCGGTTCTGCGAGTTCGACGACGGACGTGCCGCCGAGCGCGTGGTGCGCCGCGTCTTCCTCGGCGAGACGGAGCCGCTGCCCTTCGTGCCGTTCGCAGAGCGTTCCCACGCACCGGCCCCCGCCCAGGCGCTCGCAGCCGTCGAGCGGGCCTGACCCCCGAGAAGGAGATCGACAAGCATGGCCCCTCGGCTCAGTGTCATCGTCCCCATGTACGACGTCGAGCACTATCTGCCGGCCTGTCTCGACTCGCTGGCGGCGCAGACGTTCGAGGACTTCGAGGTCCTCATGGTGGACGACGGCTCCCCCGACAACTCGGCGGCGATAGCCGAGACCTACGCGGAGCGCGACCCGCGGTTCCGGCTGATACGCAAGGAGAACGGAGGGCTGGGGGCCGCCCGCAACACCGGCCTCGCCCACCTGTCCCCCGAGGCCGAGTTCGTGACGTTCGTCGACAGCGACGACCTCGTCCCGCCGGACGCCTACCGCCTGATGGTGAGCAGCCTCGACGAGACCGGCTCCGACTTCGCCACCGGCAACGTCTTCCACCTCAGGGGCGAGAAGACCTGGCAGGTCCCGCTGATGCGGATGCTCGCGGGCGAGGCACGCCAGCGCACCCACATCTCCCAGTACGCCAAGCTCGTCGCCGACCGGATCGCCTGCAACAAGGTGTTCCGCCGGACGTTCTGGGAGAAACACGGCTTCGCCTTCCCCGAGGGCCGCCTGTACGAGGACACGCCCGTCACCATGCGGGCGCACTACCTCGCCGAGGCCGTCGACGTCATCTCCGAGCCCTGCTACTACTGGCGGCTGCGCGAGGGCGAGTCCGCCCCCTCCATCACGCAGCGCCGCACCGACCCGGCCGGTGTGCGCGACCGCGTCACCTCCGTCCTGGAGATCAGCGACTTCCTGGCCCGGCAGCCCGGTGAGACCTTCGCCCGCCTCAAGCAGGAGTACGACACCCGCGTCCTCATGGACGACCTGCGGCTGTTCCTCAACGTGGTGCCCGACGGCGACGAGGAGTACCGCGCCGAGTTCCTGCGCTCGGCCAACCGCTTCCTGGACCACATCGACCCCAAGGTCGTCATGGCGCTGCCGACGCACCTGCGCGTGCAGTGGCTGCTGGTCCGCAAGCACCAGCTCGACGAGCTGATCACCCTGCTGGCCTCCCAGCGGCGCAAGGAGGCCATCGAGGTCACCGGCCTGGTCCGCAAGTACGCCTCCTTCCCGGCCCTGGCCGACGCCGACCTGGACGTCCCGCGCAAGGCCCTGCGCATCGACCGTGACCTGCGCATGCGCGCCCCGCTCCAGGACGTCCGCTGGTCCGAGGGCAGGCTCGTGCTGGCCGGGCACGCCTGGATCGACAAGATCGACCTGCCCTCGAAGCGCTCGTCGGTCAAGGTCCTCCAGCTGCGCAAGGACAAGTCCCGCCGCCGCACCGTGCTGCCCACCCGGAACGTGGAGAGCCCCGAGCGCACCACCGACTCCGGCCAGGACCGGTACAACTACGACTGGGCCGGCTGGGAGGTCACCATCGACCCGGCGAAGCTGCGCAAGGGCGGTGAGTGGCAGGAGGGCCTGTGGCACGTCGGCCTCGGCCTGTACGCCTCCGGCCTGGTGCGCCGCGCCGCCGTGCAGTCCAGCGGCGGTGCCGCCTGCAACTTCCCGCCGTACCGCTGGCTGGACGCCGACTACCGGATGCTGCCGTCGGTCGAGCGCGGTGCGCTCAAGCTGCGTGTCGAGAAGGTCCGCGCGCTGATCACCGGCTGGAGCATGGAGGGCGACCGGCTGCGGGTGACCGGCGACATCCGGGTCCCCCTGCACGCCGGCGAGCGCGTCGCGCTGCGGGTGAAGAACCAGAAGGGCGCCGAGGTCCACGAGTACCCGGTCGACGTGACCGAGGAGGGCGGCAAGCACCGGTTCTCGGTCGAGGTCCCGGTGGCCGACGTGGCGCTGGTCTTCCACGAGGGCGTCGACGCCCTGGCCCGGCCCGAGAAGCGCGTCTGGTCCACCGTGCTGGTGGCCACGGACCCCAAGGGCACCGAGCGCCAGTTCAGCACGGTCCTCCAGGAGGGCCTGCCCGACGGGCGCTACGACCTGCCGGCCTCGCTGGGCGACCAGGCCGACCAGTGCGAACTGGCCGTGATCGGCGGGCACAACGGGTACCTCAAGCTGGCCGGCCGCACCCGGCGGGCCGTGATCGACCGGGTCAGCCTGGAGAACGGCCTGATCACCATCAGCGCACGCACCGACGCCCGGCTGACCGGCTCCCGGCTGCTGCTCAAGCCCCGGGCCCGGTTCGAGGAGCGCTTCGTGGAGCCGCGCTGGTTCGAGGACGGCCGTTTCGAGGTCGCCTTCGACCCCTCCACGCTCGGCGGCAACGGCAACGTGCCGCTGCGCGCGGGCCGCTGGAACCTCTTCCTGCGCCCGGCCGACGGTGAGGGTCCCGACGTACCGTTCGTCACCGACCGCCTCGCGGCGGCGCAGTTCCCGCTCCGTGCCGAACTGGGCGGCCGCCGTTACTGGCTGGAGAACCGCTGGGCCGACTTCCCCCAGCTGAACTGCCGTTCGGAGCTGGACGACCTGGAGCGCGGCCCGTACCGCCAGCGGCAGCTGCGCGAGGAGGTGTACGCGCCGCTGCGGCGGCAGCCCCTGAAGGACCAGGTCTTCTACCTCAGCTACAACGGCAAGCAGTTCTCCGACAGCCCGCGGGCGATGTACGAGGAGCTGGTCGCCCGCGGCTCGAAGCTGAAGCACCTGTGGGCCGTGCGCGACGGCCAGGTCCTCCTGCCGGAGGGCGTGGAGCGGGTCCGCATGTGGGGCCGCGAGTGGTACGAGGCGCTGGCCTCCAGCCGCTACATCGTCACCAACGGCCACCTGCCGGACTGGATCGAGCGGCGCCCCGGCCAGGTCATCGTCCAGACCTGGCACGGCACGATGCTGAAGAAGATCGGCCACGACATCGACACGCTGCACTTCGACCGCCGCTACCAGGAGAAGCTGGCGCTGGAGGCGAAGCAGTGGAGCCTGGTGGTGTCCTCCAACCGGTTCAGCACGCCGATCCTGAAGCGCGCGTTCTCCTACGACGGGGAGATCCTGGAGGCGGGCTACCCGCGCAACGACTACCTGTACTCGCCGGACAAGGACGCCATCGCGGAGCGGGTGAAGAAGCAGCTCGGCCTGCCGAAGGGCAAGAAGGTCGTGCTGTACGCGCCGACCTGGCGGGACGACCAGGCGCACAGCCAGGGCCAGTTCAAGTTCGACCTGCGCATCGACATCGAGGACGCGCAGCGGCGTCTGGGTGACGACCACGTCCTGCTCATCCGCCGCCACTCCAACGTGGTGGACGCGGTGCCGGGGGCCGGCAACGGCTTCGTGTGGGACGTCTCCGAGTACCCGGACATCGCCGAGCTGTACCTGGCGGCCGACATCATGATCACGGACTACTCGTCGGTCATGTTCGACTACGCCCACCTGAAGCGGCCGATGCTCTTCTTCACCTACGACCTGGAGCACTACCGGGACACCCTGCGCGGCTTCTACTTCGACTTCGAGCAGGACTCGCCCGGCCCGCTGGTCTTCACGTCGAAGGAGCTGATCGACGCGCTCCTGGACATCGACCACGTGTCCGCCGAGTACCAGGACCGCTTCGACCGCTTCCACCACCTGTTCTGCGACCTGGACGACGGCCACGCCTCGGAGCGGGTCGTGAACCGGATGCTGGAGCAGGCCAAGGAGCTCTGAGCGAGCACGAGAACAGGGCGGGGCCCGGAGGTCGATCCTCCGGGCCCCGCCCTGTGCCGTCGGGGAGGACGGCGGCCGGTCAAGGCCGACGGCGCAGGCGGCGCAGGCGGCGATTGACGCCCTTGAGCACGCGGGCGGGGGCGTAGCGGCCGAGCCGCCGGCTCGGCGGAGACGCCGGCCGGCTCGGCGCGGCGGCGGGCGCGGGCGGCTGCCGCGGCTTCGGCTCCGGCCGGGGGACCAGCGTGGTGAGGGCGGTGAGCTCCTCGACGAGCCCCTGGGAGATCAGCAGGCAGCGCAGCCGGGACAGCGGCGGCAGCTGGTCCACGAGTGTCTGCGGCATGTACGCGCGCAACAGGTCCCCCGCCAGCTTCACGTGCAGGGCGCGGGTTTCCTCGGGCAGGTCGGCGAAGCGCCCGTCGAAGCGGCCGAGGATCTCCAGGGTGAGCCAGCGGTACAGCAGCTTGTTGCGCCGGGCGCCGGGCGGGACGTGCGCCGCCACGATGCTCAGTACGTCACGGACGTTGGCGTAGAAGGGCGCGGGGTCCGGGACCTCCCGCGTCAGGTGCGGGAAGTCGTCGCGGCGGACCAGGTAGTAGCAGTCGTAGTCGGACACGACGGAGATCGACCGCGCGTGCAGGTAGGCGGGCACGACGAAGACCTGTTCCTCGGCCAGGCGTATGCCCTCCGCGAACCGCAGTCCGTGTTCCTCGACCAGCGAGCGGCGGAACAGCTTGTGCGCGGTGAGGGACCAGACGCCCTTGGAGGTGAAGATGTCGCCCCCGTCGACGTTCTCCCGGAACGGCGTGACCGGGGCCTTGCGCCCCACCCCCTTGATCTTGCCCAGCACCACGTCGGAGTCGTTGCGCTCGGCGGCGGCGACCAGGCGTTCCAGCGCCTCGGTGCCCAGGTAGTCGTCGGGGTCGGCGAAGAACAGGAACTCGCCCCGGGCCATCCCGATGGCCCGGTTGCGGGGGCCGCCCGGCGCACCGGAGTTGTCCTGGTGCACGACCCGGACCCGGCCGGGGTGGCGCTCGGCCCAGGTGTCGAGCAGGTCTCCGCTGCCGTCGGTGGAGCCGTCGTCCACGGCGACGATCTCGATCCGCTCGAAGCCGATCGACTGCCCGGCGATGGACTCCAGGCACTCCGGCAGGTGCTCGACGGCGTTGTAGACAGGAATGATCACGGACACGACAGGACTGCTGGCGGGCGCGGAGCCCATATGGTTTCCCCCCACGGAAAACGACGTGCAGGCGGCGGGGAGCGCGGTCACCCGCTCCCCGTCCGCAACGGTCATTTCACCGTACGCCACCCACGCGTCAGCTCGATGTCACCCGTACGACGATCGGCGCGACGTTGTGTAAAGGTGCTGTAACAGCCGAAGCGCCGCTCGTCCGCGCCCGGAGCGGCTCGCCTAGAAGGGCTCGAAGTCGTCGAACTCCCGCTGGGAGTCGTCCCGTTCGGCCTGCCGGTCCCTGCGGCGCTGGGCCGCGGGCCGGGGCGCGTCGAAGCGGTGGTCCTCGCCGCGGCGGCCGAGCATCTCGGCGCCGGCCATGGCCGTCGGCTCCCAGTCGAAGACGACCGCGTTCTCCTCCGGACCGATGGCGACGCCGTCACCCGCCCGGGCGCCCGCCTTCATCAACTCCTCCTCCACACCGAGGCGGTTGAGCCGGTCGGCGAGGTAGCCGACGGCCTCGTCGTTGTTGAAGTCGGTCTGGCGGACCCAGCGTTCGGGCTTCTCGCCGCGCACCCGGAACAGGGGCTCGCCGCCGGCCTCCTCACGGGTGACGGTGAAGCCCGCGTCGTCCACGGCCTTGGGCCGGATGACGATCCGGGTCGCCTCCTCCTTCGGCTTGGCGGCACGCGCGGTGGCGACCAGCTCACCGAGGGCGAAGGACAGCTCCCGCAGCCCGATGTGCGCCACGGCCGACACCTCGAAGACGCGGTAGCCGCGGGCCTCCAGGTCGGGGCGGACCATCTCGGCGAGGTCCTTGCCGTCGGGCACGTCGACCTTGTTCAGGACGACGATCCGGGGCCGGTTGTCGAGACCGCCGTACTGCCGCAGCTCCTCCTCGATGACGTCGAGGTCGGAGGCGGGGTCGCGGTCGGACTCCAGGGTCGCGGTGTCCAGCACGTGCACCAGCACGCTGCACCGCTCCACGTGCCGCAGGAACTCCAGGCCGAGGCCGCGGCCCTGGCTTGCGCCGGGAATGAGGCCGGGCACGTCGGCGATGGTGTAGACGGTGGAACCGGCGGTGACCACGCCCAGGTTGGGGACGAGCGTGGTGAACGGGTAGTCGGCGATCTTCGGCTTGGCCGCGCTCAGCACGGAGATCAGCGAGGACTTGCCGGCGCTCGGATAGCCGACGAGGGCCACGTCCGCGACGGTCTTCAGCTCCAGGACGATGTCCTGTACGTCGCCGGGCTCGCCGAGCAGCGCGAAGCCGGGCGCCTTGCGGCGGGCGGAGGCCAGCGCCGCGTTGCCGAGGCCGCCCCGGCCGCCCTGCGCGGCGATGTACGAGGTGCCGTGGCCGACGAGGTCGGCGAGCACGTTGCCCGCCTTGTCCAGGACGACCGTGCCGTCCGGCACGGGCAGGATCAGGTCCTGGCCGTCCTTGCCGGAGCGGTTGCCGCCCTCGCCGGGCTTGCCGTTGGTGGCCTTGCGGTGCGGGGAGTGGTGGTAGTCGAGCAGCGTCGTGACCGACTGGTCGACGGTCAGGATGACGTCACCGCCCCGGCCGCCGTTGCCGCCGTCGGGGCCGCCGAGCGGCTTGAACTTCTCACGGTGGACGGAGGCACAGCCGTGGCCTCCGTTACCCGCGGCGACGTGCAGTTCGACGCGGTCCACGAAGGTGGTCATGGTTCGGTGCCTCCAGAAGGAACGTACGGGTGTGTCTTGGGTTAACACGCGAAAGGCGGACCCGCCTTCCCGACCGGGAAGTGAGGTCCGCCTCGCGAAAGCTTCCGATCAGCCGACTCAGGCGACCGGAACGATGTTCACGACCTTGCGGCCGCGGTGGGTACCGAACTCCACCGCACCGGCCTGGAGGGCGAACAGCGTGTCGTCGCCGCCGCGGCCGACACCGGCGCCGGGGTGGAAGTGGGTGCCGCGCTGGCGGACCAGGATCTCACCCGCGCTCACGACCTGACCGCCGAAGCGCTTCACGCCGAGCCGCTGGGCATTGGAGTCGCGACCGTTCCGGGTGGACGATGCGCCCTTCTTGTGTGCCATTTCTCCTCAGTCCCTTACTTCGCAGCCGTGGGGATCGACGTGACCTTGATCGCCGTGTACTGCTGGCGGTGGCCCTGCCGACGGCGGTAGCCGGTCTTGTTCTTGTAGCGCAGAATGTCGATCTTCTGGCCCTTGTGGTGGTCCACGACCTCGGCCTGGACCTTGATGCCGGCCAGCACCCACGGGTCGCTGGTCACGGAGTCGCCGTCGACAACGAGCAGGGTCGAGAGCTCGACCGTGTCGCCAACCTTGGCAGTGGAAATCTTGTCAACCTCAACGATGTCGCCGACAGCAACCTTGTGCTGGCGACCACCGCTGCGCACGATGGCGTACACGCGGATCTCACTTTCGCTCGAAGAAACGGCACCCCCGCAGGCCAGTCGCCCGGGAAAACCACGGACGACCTCTCCCGGCCAACCGTGTGCCCGGGAGGAAGAGGTTTACGGGGATGTGGCGTGTTCAGTGGACACGCCGACGGTCAAGGTTACGGGCCCGGACCGTAGGGGTCAAACCGGGCTCCGGCTCAGCCGGCGACCGCTGCCACGTAGGCGGCGTACGCCTTCCGGATGCCCTCCGGGGACAGCTCCAGGTGCTCCAGGATCGTGTACCGGCCGGGCCGGGTCTGCGGCGCGTACTCCACGGCGCGGACGAACTCGTCGTCGTCGAACCCGATCTCCTCCGCCACCACCGGCAGGCCGTGCCGGCGGAGCGTCTCGGCCATCAGCAGGGCGCGCTCGGTGTCGCCCCGCAGGTGCGTGGCGAAGGCGGCGCCCAGTCCCACCTGCTCGCCGTGGCTCGCCGCCCGCCTGGGGTAGAGCAGGTCGAGCGCGTGACTGATCTCGTGGCAGGCGCCGGAGGACGGGCGGGTGTGCCCGGCGATCGACATGGCGATGCCCGACAGCACCAGCCCCTCGGACAGCACGGTCAGGAACTCGTCCTCGCCGCATCCGCCCGGGTGCCGCAGCACGGCCTCGCCCGCCTGGCGTGCCATGGCGGCGGCCAGGCCGTCTATCTTCTCGCCGTTGACGCGGTTGGCCAGCTCCCAGTCCGCGACCGCGGAGATGTTGGACAGGGCGTCACCGATGCCGGACCGCACGAACCGCATCGGCGCCTCGCGGATGACGTCCAGATCGATGAGGAGGGCGATGGGGGTCGGTACCCCGTAGGAACCGCGGCCGGCGTCGTTGTCCAGGATGGAGACGGGCGAGCAGATCCCGTCGTGGGAGAGGTTGGTGGCGACGGCGACCATGGGCAGACCGACGCGCGCCGCGGAGTACTTCGCGCAGTCGATGACCTTGCCGCCGCCGAGGCCCACCACCGCGTCGTAGTGGCCCGACTTCATCTCGTCGGCCAGCCGGACCGCGTCGTCCAGGGTGCCGCCGCCCACCTCGTACCAGACCGCGCCGGGCAGCGAGGGCGCCAGGCGCTCGCGCAGCCGGGCCCCGGAGCCGCCGCTGACGGCGACGGCGAGCCGCCCGGAGTGCGAGATCCGCTGATCGGCGAGCACACTCGCCAGGTCGTCGAGGGCACCCGCGCGGATGTCGACGACGACCGGCGAGGGAATGAGCCGGGTCAGTACTGGCACGCGATCACCCGTCCGCGGGCG
>NZ_JBEXKG010000032.1:0-63185 GCF_040609555.1 Streptomyces sp. NPDC004658 | reverse complement strand
GCTGGCCGCGTCCGGCCGACCTGGCGAAGGAGGCGCCCGGTGAGGCGGTGCGCGCCTGGGGCCGGCTCGGCTACCCGCGCCGCGCCCTGCGGCTGTCCGCCCCGGAGCCGGAGGGGCCCATGCCGCCCGGCCTCGCTCATGGCTCGGCCGGCCCGCGGGCGTCCTGGCACTGCATCCGGGCGCGCCGAGGCCGGAGGCAAACGTGTGAGCCGTTTGAGCGACAACACGTGCCAGGGCTACTGATGGGTGCGGCCCACCGGCCCGGCCCACCGGCCCCACCGGCACGGCCCCTTCGTCGCCGTCCTGTCCCCCATCCACCGCGGCACATCGACGTTCCCGCCGCCGCGGACACCTTCGGGTCATCGTTCGAGGCCGACAAGACCCGCTCTTCAGCCGAGCTGGTAGTCGAACCAGACCCGATGCGTGCCGTCGGTATCAACGGTCATCCCTCCGGTCCCGGAGATCCCGGCCAGCTCGCCGGTGCCGCTCGAAGGCACGATGGTGAAGAACTCCGCTGTGCGGTCGCTGCCCGATGTCGTCGCCGAGTGCACGAAGTTGAAGGATCCCTCCCGGTCGCTCAGCGAGCCTTCGAACGACTCCATGGCCACATAGGTACCGACGCCGGTCGACTGGTCGAACGCGGCGGTGAAGAGGGTCGCCGAGCGCCCCACGACCTCTCCCTCGAAGTGTTTCTCCATCGTCGCGACACCCACCGGCAGCCCCGTGGACACGGCAGGCTCGGGCTTCAACTCAGTCGGGACGAACGCTGTGACGGTGAAAGTTGCCGTAGCTCTCATGCACCGACCGTACCGAGGTGGTCTGACAAACCTGGGGCGAAGCCGAACCTGGTGCGCACCCCTTGACGCCCCTGTTCGCGCAGGGACAGCAGTGCCCGTGTTCTAACCGTGCGCCTGCTGGGCATGCCTGGGCAGCAGGCCCACCAGCAGGAGCGTCAGGGCGTTGAGGCCCGCGGCGATGGCGAAGACCAGTTCCGCGGCGGCGAGGTGGGAAGGGACGGACGGGTGACCGACCCGGGCGAGGAACACCGTGCCGAGGGCGGCGACGCCGAGGGCGCCGGCGAACTGCTGGACGGCGTTGAGCAGGCCCGCGCCGGTGCCGACCTCCTCGGCGGTGGCGTCGCCGATGATGAAGTCGACCAGCGGGACGAACACCAGCCCGGAGCCGAATCCCGTGAGCAGCAGCGCGGGCGCGAGCTTCCAGACGGTGATGCCGGTGCCCCAGTGGGCGAGGGACCACCACAGGCCGAGCAGGCCGAGGACCGCGCCGGCCAGCCCCACGCGCAGGCCGGCGCGCCCCAGCCTCTCGGCGAGGACGGCGCCCGAGAGCAGGACGGCGACGGCGGTGCCGAGGGCCCAGGGGATCAGCGTGAGGCCGGTGTGCAACGGCGTCCAGCGCAGGCCCTGTTGCAGCAGCAGGTTGATGACGAGGACGAACGCGCTCAGTGACGCGTAGAACCCGGCCACGATCACCAGGCCGACGACGAAGCTGCGCTTGCGGAACAGCGACGGCGCGATGACCGGGTGGGGGCTGTGCCGTTGGGAGACGACGAACAGGGCGAGCAGGACGACCGCGGCGGCCATCATGACGTAGGTCCACACGGGCCAGCCCAGGTCGCGTCCCTGGATGAGCGGGACGATGAGCAGGGCTGAGGCGGCGGTGAGCAGGCCGATGCCGGTGAGGTCGAGGCGGGCGGCCGGGTCCTCCCCGCCGCGGCGGGGCAGGACGCGCCGTCCGAGTACGGCGGCGATGACGCCGAACGGGACGTTGATCAGGAAGATGGAGCGCCACTGGCTGCCGAACAGGTCGAGGTGGAGCAGCCAGCCGGCCAGGATGGGGCCGCCCACCGTGGTCAGGCCCATCAGGGGGCCGACGGGGGTCAGCGCCTTGCGCAGGTGCTGGGGCGGGAACACGACCTTCACGAGGGCCAGGCCCTGCGGGATCATGACCGACCCGCACAACCCCTGCACCGTGCGGGCGACGATCAGGAAGACGGGGTCGGGGGCGAGACCGCACGCCAGCGAGGCCAGGGTGAAGCCCGTCATGCCGAGCAGGAACAGGCGACGGCGTCCGAGCAGGTCACCGAGCCGTCCTGAGGTGACCAGGCCGAGCGCGAAGGCCGCCGTGTAGGCGCTCAGCACCCACTGCACCGTCACTTGGCCGCCGCCGAGGTCGGCGCGGATGGACGGGCCGGCGAGGTTGGCGATGCTGGAGTCGATCAGATCCATGAGGTCGGCCAGCACCACGACGGCCAGGACGAGCCAGGCGGTGCGCGGCGGTGGTGCGGGGACGGTGGGCGCTTGGAGTGCGTGCTGATTGATGGACACGAACAGTGTTCTACAAGGCGAGCATCGTTCTGAACAACGCGAACACCGTTCTTGTTATGCAGAACAATGTTCGTCGGCGCCCAGAACGGCGTTCGCCCGTTGGCTAGACTGCGCCGTATGTCACCGACTCCGCAGCAGCGGCGCGCAGCACGGCACCAGCTCGGCACCGACCCGAACACACCCGCGGCCCGGCGCGGGCGGTCCGGCGGGCGCAAGAAGCCGATCACGGTCGAGGCCATCATCAGCACCGCGTTCGACATCGTGGAGAGGGAGGGCTACGAGGCCCTCACGATGCGGCGGGTGGCCACCGCACTGGAGACGGGACCGTCGTCGCTCTACGCCCACGTGGTCAACAAGGAGGACCTGGACGAGCTGCTCATCGGCCGTCTGTGCGCCCAGATCGACCTGCCCGAGCCGGACCCCGCCCTCTGGAGGCAGCAGATCACCGACGTCTGCACCCAGCTGCGCGACCAGTACCTGCGGTACCCGGGGATCTCCCAGGCGGCCTTCGCCGCCGCCCCGTCCCATCTGGACACGCTGCGCGTCAGCGAGGGGATGCTCGCCATCCTCCTCGCCGGGGGCATCGACCCGCAGGTCGCGGCCTGGGCGATCGACTCCCTCCAGCTCTACGTCAACGCCTACAGCCTGGAGGTCTCCCTGGCGAACAGGCGCCTCAGCCGCAGTGACGACACCTGGGTGGTCGGTCGCGACGAACTCCTGCGCCGATTCGCGGCCCTGCCCGACACCTTTCCCCTAACCAGGCGTTACGCCGCCGAGCTGACCGCCGGGACCGTCCAGGACCGCTTCGACTTCACCATCCGCCTGATGATCGACGGGCTGCCGGGGGCGCGGCGGGATCCGTGACCGGGCCGGACCGGATCCATCACCGGTCCGGCCCGGATCCGTCGCCGGGCCAGACTGGATCCATCACCGGTCCGGGCTCGTGGGTCGCGCACGTGCCTGGCACGGGATGTGAGCCAGGCGGCCGGGGGCGATGATGTCGGCGGAGGCTCTTCAGGCCCTCCACCCACTCAGGTTTCCCCCAGGTCCCTGTCGGGTGTCTCGGGGAGAGAAAGGGAGATCCGCCATGGCCGCACAAGGCTCCGCGACTCACCCCACGGCCGAGCTCGACGCCCGCTACAGCTCCGCGACCAATCCCCGCCCGGGTGCCGCGGACGTCACCGCCACCGAGTGGGCCGAGGCCCTGCGGCAGCTGGAGGCCGCCGAGATCTTCTGGGTCTCCACGGTGCGGCCCGACGGCCGGCTGCACGTCACGCCCGTCATCGCCACGTGGCACGAGGGAGTTGTGTACTTCGCCACCGGCCCCGGCGAGCAGAAGGCAAGGAACCTCGCCCATGACGCGCACTGCGCGCTGACCACCGGGGGGAACTCCCTCACCCAAGGGCTCGACCTGGTCGTCGAGGGCACGGCGGAGCCCGTCACCGACCGGGCTGTCCTGGAAGAGGTGATCACCGCGTACGAGGCGAAGTACGGGCCGCACATCACCTCGCCCGAGGGCCCCTTCCACGGCATCGGGGACGCGTTCCGCAGAGGGGACGCGGTCGTGTTCGCGCTGACCCCGGCCACGGCGTACGGCTTCGGCCGGAACGACGGGGTGTACTCGCACACCCGCTGGACGTTCTGACCGTCTCGGAGCGGAACAGGTCACCGCCAGGTGCGGTCGAGGAAGTCGGCGATCAGCGGGGCGATTTCTGGCAGGTGGGTCACAAGCGGGGCGCGCGCCTGAACGTCCCGGCCGGCGCGGGTGGGCTCACCCCGGACGACGCCGTGGCCCCGACGCTCGACTCCTCCGGCGGGTTCGGACTGCGGAACCTCCGCCTCCGGCCATGGCCACCGCCCGGCCATGCCACCGCCCGGTCACACCACCGCCCGGTCACGCCACCGCGTTCGCGCGGCCGGAGGAACGCTATGGCGGGGATCACACTCGACCCGTGTCACGTTCGGATCGCCTGCTCCCATCTGGTGGGCGTCGGTCAGCGAGTCGAGGAGGACGCGATGGGTGTGCGACGGGAGAACGGGCACCGTGTGGTGGTGCTGGGGGCGGGATACGCGGGGACGGCCGCGGCGGTCCAGCTCGCGGCCCGGGTCGGGAGGCGCGACGGCGTGCAGGTGACCGTGGTCGACGCGCAGGAGCGGTTCACCGAGCGGATGCGGCTGCACATGACCGCGACCGGGCAGCGGCTCGCCGAGCTCAGCGTCCCGGACCTGCTGCGCGGCACGGGCGCGCGGTTCGTGCGCGGCTGGGTCACGGCGGTGGACGCGGACGCCCGGACCGTGCGTATCGACGACGACCGGGTGCTGCACTACGACACGCTGGTGTACGGGCTCGGCGGGGTCGCCGACACCTCGGCGGTGCCGGGTGCCGAGGACCACGCGTACACGCTGAACAGTGCCCAGGACGCCGAGTCGCTGGCCCGCCGGCTGGCACGGCTCGGCAGCGGCACGGTGGTGGTCGCCGGCAGCGGGCTCACCGGCGTCGAGTCGGCCGGCGAGATCGCCGAACGGCACCCGGAGCTGGACGTCGTCCTGCTGGGGCGGACCGAGCCCGGCGCGGCGATGAGCCCGAGGGCCGGCGCGTACCTGCGCGCCGCGCTCGACCGGCTCGGCGTCCAGGTGCGCGCCGGGGCGGAGATGGTGAAGGTGCTGCCGGACGCGGTGGAGCTGGCAGGCGGGGAGAGCGTCGCCGCCGACGTGGTGCTGTGGACCAGCGGCACGCGCGTGTCGCCGCTGGCGTCCGCCGCCGGACTGGCCGTCGACGAGCGCGGACGCGTCGTCACCGACGCGGCGCTGCGGTCGGTGTCGCATCCCCAGGTGTTCGCGGTCGGCGACGCGGCCTCGATCCGCCAGGGCTACGGCCTCATGCACGGCACCTGTCAGAGCGGCATGCCGACCGGGGTGCACGCCGCGCTGTCGATCGAGCGTGTCCTCAGAGGGAAGCAGCCCAAGCCGTTCCGCTTCGGCTACTACCACACGCCGGTGAGCCTGGGGCGGAGCGACGCGGTGGTGCAGTTCACCCGTCCCGACGACAGTCCGCGCCGGATCTGCCTGACCGGGCGTCTGGCCGTCAGGTACAAGGAGACGGTGACCGCTTCCCCGTGGCCGTCCTACGGCCGTATGAAGAAGATGCCCGCCTCGGGCGCGTTCTGGCCCCGCGGGGGCCGCTTCACCCGGGTCCGGGAGGCCCGGTGACCGATCTGCCGGCCCGGTCGGCCCACCCGGGCCACGAGGTCTTCCACGCGCACCGGCGGCTGCTGTTCTCGGTGGCCTACCGCCTCCTGGGCTCCGCGGCCGACGCCGAGGACGCGGTCCAGGACGCCTGGCTCAAGTGGTCCGCCGGGGACCGCTCGGAAGTGGCCGACCCCAAGGCGTACTTGACGCGGATCGTCACCAACGAGGCACTGGAGCGGCTGCGTTCCACCCGGCACCGGCGGGAGACCTACGTGGGGCCGTGGCTGCCGGAGCCCATCCTCACCGGCGAGGACACGAGCGAGGCCGTCACGGACGCCGAGTCGGTGTCCATGGCCATGCTGGTGGTGCTGGAGACGCTGAGCCCGCTGGAACGCGCGGTGTTCGTGCTGAAGGAGGTCTTCGGCTTCAGCCACGCCGAGATCGCGGAGGCCGTGGAGCGTTCGGAAACCGCGGTGCGGCAGGCCGCGCACCGGGCCCGCGCGCATGTACGGGCACGGCGACCGCGCTTCGCCGCCGACCGGTCGCGGCAGCGGGCGGCGACCGAGCGGTTCCTCGCCGCCGCGGCCGGCGGCGACGTCAACGCCCTGATGGAACTGCTGTCCCCGGACGTCACCCTGTGGACCGACGGCGGCGGCAAGGTGCGCCAGGCCCTGCGCCCCGTCGTCGGCGCGGCCACGGTGGCCGCCTGGTTCGCGGCCATCGGCACCGTCACCTACCAGGGCGTGGAGCCGGCCGACATGAGTGCCGAACTGGCCGGGATCAACGGCGGGCCGGGCCTCGTGTTCAGGGCACCGGGACGCGTCATCGCCACCGTCACCTTCGACTTCGACGCCGACGGCCGCATCACCGCCCTGCACAACGTGGCCAGCCCGGACAAACTCCGGGCCGTCGCCGACGGCACCACGTACGACATCGGGACGCGGTGAGCGTCGTCGGCGCGTACCGCCGCCGGGGCGAGCAGGGAGGGGGGTGCGTGCTCAACTCCCCTTATCGATCAACGTACAACGGACCGGGGGGCTTGCGGCAAGGCCCGGGGAGTGCCGCAGAATCGTCGACCGCGGCCGGAACCCCGGCCGCGATCCGGGGGACGGGGGATGCGCGAAGTGCGCGTGTTGTCGTCGACGAGAGGCCTCACCCGACGTGCGGCACTCGACATACGTCACCCGGCACACGTCACTCGATCCGCAAGGACACGTATGCGCAAGCTCACCTACTTCGTCGCCGGCACCATCGACGGTTTCATCGCCGCCCCCGACGGTGACTTCGACTTCTTCTCCCCGTACCTCACCGAGGACTACCTCCCGCACCTCGCCGCCGACTTCCCGGAGACCCTGCCCACTCCGGCGCGCGCGGCCTTCGGCGTGGCGGACGCTCCCAACGTGCGCTTCGACACCGTGCTGATGGGCCGCAGTGCCTACGGCCCGGGGCTGGCCGCGGGTCTCACCAGCCCGTACGCCCATCTGCGACAGATCGTCTTCTCCCGCTCCCTGGGCGTCAGCCCCGATCCGTCCGTCGAGGTCACCACCGAGGACCCGATCGCGCTGGTCCGCCGGCTCAAGCAGGAGCAGGGCCTGGGCATCTGGCTGTGCGGCGGTGCCGACCTGGCCGGGCAACTCCTCCCCGAGATCGACGAGTTGATCGTCAAGCAGTACCCGGTCGTGGCCGGATCCGGGATTCCCCTGTTCCGCGCCGAGTTCTCGCCGCACGCCTTCGACCTCACCGGCAGTCGCGTGTTCGACAACGGCAGTCTCGTCCTCACCTACACGAAGGCGTCCGCCTAGGTCGTGTCTTCAATCGATCTTGAGCGGTGGATCGTGGTCGGGTGATACGTCACCATGAACCGTCCGATGCGGAGCGGGAGTTACTCCGTCCGTTGCTGCCCGTGACGGCACCTTCCAGCGGATGCTCCAGGCCGCCCAGGCCCGGGCGGACGCGGCGGGGGAGATCGACTGGCTGGTGTCGGTCGACTCCGCCGTCGTACGTGCCCACCAGCATGCCGCCGGAGCCCGGAATCCCCGATCGGGCCGACCAGATCCGCAACCGGCTCCGGCGCGGCAGCCGGGGCGGACGCCCGCCGGCCTTCAACAAGCAGCTCTACAGGCAGCGCACCGTGGTCGAACGCTGCGTCAACCGCCTCGAGCAGTGACGCGGCATCGCAACCCGCTACGACAAGACCGCCGAGTCCTACCGCTAGGAGAGTTTCAGAAGCAGTTCGCTGAGTTCGCTCGGCATGGTGATCATGCTGTCGTGGCCGGTCGGCAGCTCCCAGACCTGCGCGGCGGTGCCGTTGGGCTGGATCGAGGGGACGGGACGACGGGTGACGCCCGCGGGCATGGCGCCGACATTGTGAATGTGCGTGCGCGGGATCGCGTCAGCGGCCGGGTTGTCCAGTCGCACCGGCTGCTGCAGACAGCGCACCGGCTGGTCCGAGAGCATCCCGCGCAGCCAGGCGACGTCGGCCGGGTCGGTGACGCCGAACAGGCCGAAGGGCGCGGGCTGCTCGGGCATCGGCGGGACGCGCCAGCCGCTCTCGGACTTCTCAGCGAGTTCGATCAGTTGCCGTGTCATGGGGTGGACGTCGACTGCGGACTCGCCGTCCTCCGGGACCATCGCGTCGAGGTAGACCAGGTGCGCGATACGTTCGGGAATCCGGTTCGCCGCGGCGGAGATCACCAGCCCTGCGTAGCTGTGGCCGACGAGTACGACGTCCCTGAGGTCCTCCTCGGTGATCAGTCCGACCACGTCGTCGACGTGCGTATCGAGACCCACCTGCGGACCGAGCAGGTGTGCCTTGTCGCCAAAGCCGGTCAGGGACGGCGCGAACACCCGGTGCCCGGCGGCCTCCAACAGCGGTACCACCCGCTCCCAGCACCGTCCGCTGTGCCAAGCACCGTGTACCAGTAGAAATGTGGACATCGAATCTTCCTTCGCAGGAGCAGAAGAGCGCGGTCACGCGCATGCCGCTGGTTCGCGGCTCTGGCAGTTACCTTTCGTGCCTCGGTACTGTTTGAGTACCAAGGGCATGCTGGTGCACACGACGCGCCGCAGGCAATAAGGCACTTTTCGGTGACCCGGTTCTCTGGAGGTAACCATGGACGCGGCACAGGGCGATCCGCAGTCGGCGGCGCGGCCCAGCGATGCATGCCGGACCCGGGTGGTGCTCGACATCGTCGGAGACAAGTGGTCGCTGCTGGTGGTGCGCAATCTCAAGGACGGACCGCGCCGTTTCACCGAGCTCAAAAGGGCCATCGACGGGATCAGCCAGCGCATGCTCACCGTGACGCTGCGCAGCCTGGAGCGCGACGGAATCCTGACCCGCACCGTCCACGACGTGATGCCGCCACATGTCAGCTATGAACTCACCGAGATGGGCATCACCCTGCGCGAGGCCACCGCGCCCCTGCTCCAATGGAGCGTCGCGCACCTCGCCCGGATCGACGATGCCCGCGCCGCCTACGATGCCCGCACGGATCCGCCGATGACCCCATAGCGGGACGGCAAGCCGAGTGTCACGCGACAATCCCACCTTGTGGACACGGCCTGGAGGGGTGTTCGGTGTGGCCGGGAAAATCCGTGTGACGCGTCGCGCCCGGCCGTCAATAATCCCCGGGTGGCCACCAGGAACGTCGACACGGCTGAACCCGGCCCGTCCGCCCGGTTCTCCCTGACCGCGCCGGCCGGACGTGGCTTCGGCGCGGTCCCGCCGACGGCGCTCGTCCTGCTCGGCATCGTCAGCGTGCAGGTGGGCTCGGCGCTGGCCAAGCACCTGTTCGGCGCGGTGGGCAGCTTCGGGACCGTCGCGCTGCGACTGTTCTTCGCGGCGGCGGTGCTGGGAGTGGTGTGGCGGCCGTCGCTGCGTATGCCTCGCCGCGCCTGGTCGGTCGTGGTCGGCTACGGCGTGGTCCTCGGCCTGATGAACCTGTGTTTCTACCTCTCCCTGGCCCGGATCCCGCTGGGGATCGCGGTGACCACCGAGTTCCTCGGACCACTGGTGGTGGCCCTGGCCGGGTCGCGGCGGTGGCTGGACGCGTTCTGGGCCCTGCTGGCGGCAGGCGGTGTGGTCCTGCTGATGGAGGGGCGCGGCGACCTCGACCTCGTCGGCTTTCTGTTCGCCCTCGCCGCGGGAACGTGCTGGGGGCTGTACATCCTGGCCGGCGCGGCACTGGGCCGCCACACCACGGAGGGCAGCGGTCTGGCTCTGGGCATGGCCGTCGCGGCACTGGTGGCCGTGCCGTTCGGTGTGGCCGACAGCGGTACGGCGCTGATGCGGCCGTGGGTCCTGGTCGCGGGGCTCGGCGTGGCACTGTTGTCATCCGTGGTCCCGTACTCGCTGGACCTGGAAGCACTGCGCAGGATCCCCGCGCGTGTGTTCGGCATCCTGATGAGCCTCGAACCGGCGATGGCGGCCGTCATCGGCCTCGTCGTACTGCACGAGTCGCTGCACTGGTCGCAGTGGGTCGCGGTGCTGTGCGTGGTGGCCGCGTCGGCGGGCGCCACCCGCGGCACCCGCCCGGACGCCCAGCCGTCGGAGACCGGCAGCGGGGAGCGGTGAAAACGCGGTGTGCGAAGATCACGCGAGCGGCAGACTGGCCGCATGACCTCACCTGATCCCAAGGCCGACCTCCACGTCTCTCTCCAGTCCGCCCGCGATGTCCTGCTGTGGAAACTCGAAGGGCTCTCGGAGTACGACATCCGCCGCCCGCTGACGCCGACCGGCACCAACCTCCTCGGCCTCGTGAAGCACGCGGCCGGCGTGGAGTTGGGCTACCTCGGCGACACCTTCGGGCGGCCGTCCGGCGAGCGGCTGCCCTGGCTCGACGAAGGGGCCGAGGCCAACGCGGACATGTGGGCCACCGCCGACGAGTCACGGGAGTTCGTCGTGGAGTTGTACCGCCGGGCGTGGCGGCACGCCGACGCGACGGTGGACGCGCTGGCGCTGGACACGGTCGGCAGGGTGCCGTGGTGGCCCGACGGCAAGGACGAACTGACGTTGCTCCACGCGGTGGTGCGGGTGATCGCCGACACGCACCGGCACGCCGGGCACGCGGACATCGTCCGCGAACTCCTGGACGGTGCGGTGGGGTTGAACCAGGGCAAGGAGAGCATGGCGTCCGGTGACTCGGCGTGGTGGGAGTCCTATCGGAGCCGGCTGGAAAGCGCGGCCCGGGAAGCCGACCGAGGCGCCTGACCGGCGGGCCCGCGCCGCCGTATCGGTGGGGGCGGACTCGGCACCGGCCACCGGCTTCACCGCGCCGGACCGGACGGCATCTCGCCGCGATGGCTGCCGGGCGCTCATCGGCCGGGGCCTCCGGCCGGCGGGCCGAACGGGGGGCGACTGGCGGCTGCGCGCGTCGGTACCTGCCCGGCCGGCCGGGGCGGGTCCGGACGACGGCCGGGACAGCGAGGCACCGACCGTCACCGCGCCGTCAAGATTCAGTCCTTCGGGGCATGCCGCCCGTCGGTCGGCCGACACACGCGTACACCCATTCGGCGGAGTCACCCGGATGCGGTCCGGTGTGGCTCGGCCGCTGCGGTCCGGCCCGCCGTGGGGCGGCTCCCGTGCCGTCGCGGCCCGTTCTCGGCTCCTTTCTCGGGGACCTGGTCTGGGTGCGGGGGCGCCCCGTCGCCCATACGGTCGGATGCACGGACCAGCAGGCCCCAGAGGCCGCCGGGCGGTCGACGGAGGCCCGTTCGATGCGGGAGGGCGCTGCGAGGCTGCCGGGCCAGTCAGGGAGACAGGCATGAGTCGAGCCAGGCGAAGTTCCCCCGAAAACGGGTCCCCCGCACCTCCCCACCCCGCGGATCGGTCGGTTCCGACGGAGGGCTCCGGCGTTGCCGACCGGGTCGCGCCCACATCGACGTCACCCGCTCCGGCCGGACGGGGCACGGGAGGCCGTACCGAGAGCCGTCCGGCGGTGTCCGGCAAGGCCGGCGCCCCGGGGCCACGGACGATCCGGATGCGCATATCCGAGGGAGACCCCTGGTCGGTGATGGTGACGAGCTTCGCGCTCCTCGCGGGGGTCGGCATCCTCGCGCTCGCCACCACGGTCGTCCTCTGGATCATGATGGAGGCCATGGCACCGGACGTCCTGCCGACGTTCGGCACCGTCCTGGCCATCGCGATCGGCGTCGTCACCGTGGAAGTCGTCCTGGGGACGGGCCTGGCGACGCTGGCCACCTTCCTCTACAACCTTTCATCGCTGTACAGCGGGGGCGTGGAAGTGTCCCTGACGGACGACGTGGAGCCCACCCCGGCGGCCTCCGAGGCCCTGATGTCCCTGGCCAGGGCCCGGGCCCGCATGCGCCGCCGACTGCGCGGGCGCACCCTGCGTCCGCGATCGTGGTCGCGGTGACGAAAGCCGGGCTGGTCCTGCCCGGCCTGCCCCACCTGGCCGACCTGCGCGCACACCGGCGGATGCCGAGGCGTGCCAGGGCACTTCTGGGGTGCTGTTGACCTGGATCGCCGAGGTAGCTGACGAACCGCTGAAGGCATCGGGCTCCGCGTCCGCGAGCTTCCTGAGCGACCCCGGATCCGCGCCGCACCCCCCGGCTGCACCTGCCCCTCCCCCACCGGTTCGGTGATCGGCGTCGGCCGGGCGTACCCGCTGCTGCCGTGGAGTGGGTCAGAGCGCTCGATCGACCGGTGGCCGTGCGCGGTTCGCGCTCGCATCGTCACCCGTCCGGCCGTCACGTCATTCGCCCGGTCCTGCGGCCGTGCGCACCGGCCGTGGGCCGTGCGCGACCGCCTTTTCGGCCGTCACGGTCCCCCGATCGGAGGAGGTTTACCCGCCCTGTTCGAATTGACGCCGGGCTGGCGCGGGCTCGTACTGAACACGACGGGCTCTTGGCACAAGTTTCCCCGTCAACTTCCATCATCTGCAACCTCCCCCCGCTCAGGGAGCCACCATGACGGTGCAGCAACAGCCAGCGACGATCCCGACAGTTCTGGTGTACGAGGACGACCCGGGCTTTCCTCCCCGGGTCAACATGCCCGTACCGCATCCCGTTCCCCAACTCGACACGCAGCCGTTCCCAACGGCCATCGCGGACCCCGCGCCACAGCCGGACGGAGCCGGACCGGGCACCGAGGCGTTCCGCTACTGGGTGGCGGCCGACGCCCTCAGCAGGGCCGGCCAGACCTGGGGCCCCCTGGTTCCCACCGGAACCCAGTGGCACCCGACGGTCGGCCGCGCCCTCACCGCGCACCTCAACGCGGGAGTCGACCTCAACGCCTACTACGACCGCAAGGGCCTGTGGTTCTTCCGCAGCACGGTGGCAGGCGTCACCGTCGCCGCCTGCGAGAGTCCCGAGATCGTCGCGCACGAGACGGGGCACGCGGTCCTCGACGCCCTGCGCCCCCAGCTGTTCAACGCCGCGAGCGCGGAGACGGCCGCCCTGCACGAAGCCTTCGGGGACATCAGCGCACTGCTGACCTCCCTCCGGCTGGAGCCGCTGCGGATCGCGGTACTGGCCGAGACGCAGAGCGACCTGGAACTGTCCTCGCGGGTGTCGCGGATGGCCGAGCAACTGGGCGCCGCGATCCGGCAGGGCCACCCGAACGCGGTCGACCCGGACTGCCTGCGCAACATGTCGAACAGCTTCTTCTACCGCGACCCGGTCCACCTGCCGCCCAGCGGGCCCGCGAACACGCTGTCCAGCGAGCCGCACTCGTTCTCCCGGGTGTTCAGCGGCGCGTTCCTGAAGGCCGTCGCCGGCATCTTCCGCCAGCAGGACGTGCAGGACCAGGCCGGCCTGGCGGCAGCGGCCGAGATCGCGGGACAGCTGCTGGTGGACGCCGTCGTGGCCGCGCCCGTGGTGTCCGCGTACTACGCGCAGGTCGCCGGTCACATGATCGCCGCGGACCAGCGCCGCTACGGCGGCCGATACGGCTCGTGCCTGCGCTCGGCGTTCATCCGTCACGGCATCCTCTCCCTGGAGGCCGCCACGACCATCACCGAGCCGGAGGTGGCCCGCCGGGGCGCCGGTATGGCGGAGGCGACGCCGGGCGGCAGCGAGGAGGAGGGCCTGACCGCCGTCACGGTCCACGGGGCGATGTACGGCATCACCCAGCCCCTCACCCTGGCCGCCCCCGCGCAGGAACGACGCTTCGGCATCGCGAGCTCCGACCCCGCAGGCGGCTCGGTGCGTCCCGCCGATCCCGAGCAGGTCGCCACGTCGTACCTGGAGGACCTGCTGCGGCGGGGCCGCGTCCACGTGCCCGAGGAGCACCGGACCGCCGCGGCGTTCGTCGACGACAGCCCCTCGCGGCTGAAGACCCATGAGATCACCCGGAGCTCGACCGGTGAGGGGCTCGCCCTGACCCGGCGGTGCTTCGACTGAGTGACCGCCCGGGTCAACGGAAGCGGAGACGGCGGACGGTGAGCCGTCCGTCGTCCTCGCGTCTGACGATGTGCGTGGTACGCGGCGTCGGCTGCTCGCCCTCGTACACCGCCTCGCCCCGCGCGAGCAGATCACTGATGAACTTGTCGGACGCCCGGCGTTCGGCGTCGTCCACCGGCTCGCCGTCCACCTGTTCTTGCAGCTCCACCGGGAAGCCCGCGCGTTCGAGCGCTTCGGCGCCGCGCGTGGTCGCCATCGCGAGCACGCGCCGTCCGGGGACGCCGCGCACGACAACGGCTTCCGTGTCGTTCACGGCGGTGGTCAGCTCGGACAGGTCCCGGTCCTCCGGAAGTTCGACCCACGCCCGGTGCACGGGACGGTTCTCCGTCGCGGCGCGCGCGAACACCGGGTCGGCCGCCGTGCGCATCCCCGCCTCGCGGGCGAACGCGCGCTCCCGGGCGTCCTCGCCCACGAAGACGCAGTCGCCGGCCGTGGCCTGCCCCGCGCCGGCGACCGCCCGGTCGAAGATGTCCCGGCCGTCCTTCGTCCCCCAGTGCACCAGCGTCTCGTCCGTGAACCGGCCCGGGAACGCCGCATGCAGCGCGGTCGCGGCACGAGAGGCGGCGCCGGCGCCCGGTCCGGGGTCGGAGATGATGCCGGTGGGCACGTCGCGGAGGGCGTCGAGCACGGCCATGACGCGCGGTCGGGGGCGCAGCATCAGGGAGCCGTCGGGTTCCACACGGGCGTCCGCCAGAGTCGCCCCGACGTCGAAGAAGATCACAGGCATGTGGAGTGCCTGCCCACGCCGGATGCCTCCGAGGCGGGCCCACCCGGGTGAGACGGCCCGGCGGCGTCGCGGCGGTCACGTGTCCGGCCGGATCAGTGCGCGGCATCGCGACCCGCTGCGAGAAGCAGCTCGGCCGCCACCTCGCGCCGCCACCACCCTGGCCGGCGTGTCACGGAGACCAGGGCTCCGGCTCCTCGGCCGTCACGAGCCCGGTGTCGACCAGGTGTCGCCGCCGGACTTCCGTGTGGAGGCGAGGCGGGTCAGTTCGACACGTGTGCTCACACCCGGCTTGGCGAAGACGTGCCGCACGTGCGAGTTGACGGTGTGCGGGGAGAGGAACAGCTGGTCCGCCACGGCGCGGTTGGAGAGGCCCTCGGTCACCAACTGGACGACGCGCAGCTCGGACCTGGTCAGGCTCTGCCAGCCCTGCTCGGCCTCCGGGTCGGTTCGCGTCCGGGGTCGCGCCGCGGGCCCGGCTGGGCCGGCTTGCGCCGCAGCCGTTCCGCGTCGCCCAGCGCACCCGCGCAGAGCGCGGGCTGGAGGGTCGTGTGAAACCGCGCCTCCGCCTCATGGGGTCGGCCGTCCGACGCGGCCGGCTCCGGGCGTTGTGCGGGCCCCCGACGCTGCGGGAGATCGCCGCGGAGCTGTACGTGTCGCGCACCACGGTGAAGACTCAGGTCAGCGCTGCCTTCCGCAGTGGTACGTCGCTGATCCGGTCGACCACCAGGACGACGGGCCTCGCCTCGTGGGGCGAGCGCGCCACCGCGCGCTCGATCCAGCCGGCCGTCTCCTCGGTCACCTCACCGGGGAAGACCAGCACGGCGTCCGCCTCCTCGCAGCGGTGCGCGGGCAGGACGTCCACCTCCGGGCTGCCGGCGAGCCGTGCGACGGCGCCCTCCAGGGTCACCGGGTCGTCGGCCCGGACGACGAGGCGCAGGGCGCGTTCGGCCTTCTCCCGATTCATCAACGCCGCTCCTCCAGGGGCGGGGCGGAGTACGTCGCCCCCACGGCCCAGCCTGGACGGGCGACGGTTCCTTCGACATCGCCCATTCATGCGATACCGGCGCCCCGGCATCGTGGGGTAGGGCGGCACAGCGGCGTTTCAGGGCGAGGGCTCCGGTCGGGGCTCCTCATAGGGAATGCGGTTCAGGTGGATGATGCGGCCGAGCGTGCCCCACTCGTCGCCGCCGAGTTTGGTGAGGGGACGGAGCCGCTCGGAGTTGGGCCGGTCGTCGACGACGTACTCCGGGTTCACCGCCGCCTGCAGCACCCGCCCGAAGATCAGGGTGGAGTTGCCCATGCGCAGGGTGGTGTGGGAGCGGCACTCCAGGATGACGGGGGACGCGGCCACCCTGGCCGGGCGGACCCGGCGGCTGGGCTCGCGCGGGATCCCCGCGACGTCGAATTCGCTCACGGTGCGGGGGAAGTCGGTGGCCGTCGCGTTGATCGCGTCCAGCAGGGACTCCGAGGAGAAATTGACGACGAACTCCCCCGTTTGCTCCACGTTGCGCAGCGAATCCTTGCGTCCGATGGAGGTGAACTGGACGATCGGCGGGTCGGTGCTGGCGATGCTGAAGAAGGAGTGCGGGGCCAGGTTCTCGGTGGCTCCGTCGGGTGTGACGGTGGATACCCAGGCGATGGGGCGGGGAACGACGACCGACGTCAGAAACCTGTAGAAGGCCGCACTGCCCATGGCCTCCGGATCCAGTTCGACACGCATTTGCCCAGTGTCCATCGCCGCCCTGAGCCGGCCCCGCCGAAACCCCGCGGCGCCTGAGCGGCTCATCCGTACGGCGCGGTCCCGCGCGAGCGCTGGGTACGCGGGCCCCGCTCCGCCCCCACGGGCCGAGCAGAACGAGGCCCCGTCGCGCCCCGGGCCGGCTAGCGCTGGGCCGCCTCCGCGCGCTTCATGGTGAGGGTGCGGATGGCCAGCGGCGGGGTGCCGTTGAAGTTCTCGAAACGCCGCTCGCCCCACCCAGACGCGGCGGCCGTCGTCGAGCGATGGCGTCTGGCGAATCACCCCGGGTGAAAGAGCCGCCGCTCCCGAAGAACCGCCACTCCCCCGGATCGCACAGATCAGCGATGTCGGCGACGGCCGGCCGAACGATGCTGGGACGAGCTGTCCTGGCCGTGCTGTGCGCTGCCGGACCGTGGAACACTCTGCGAAGGAATTCCGTGCACCCGCCACTTTCCACCCCTCACCTCGACCCTCACGCCGGCGCCCCCGCCGAGCAGACCGGTGGGCACCACCGGATCCGGGAGGCCCCGAAGACCGACGCGGCGCCCAGCAGACCCGGCCTGACCGGAACGGCGGCGGTGCTCAGACCGGTGATCACGGTGCTGACGGTGGGTCTGGTGTTCGTCAGCGTCTTCCTCGCGGCCTTCCACACGGCCGAGGCCCACCGGCTCCCGATCGCCGTGGTGGCGAGCGACCGCGACGCGGCGCTCTTCGACGTGACGCTGCAGCGCACGTCGCCGGACGCCTTCCAGGTCGAGCGGTACCGGGACGAGGCGTCCGCGCGCTCGGCGATCGAACACCGCGAGGTCTACGCCGCCTACCTGGGCATCGACAGACAGCCCCGCCTGCTGTACGCCGGTGCCAACGGGCTGGCGGTCCAGGCGCTCGTCGCACCGCTGGGACACACCGTGCAGACCGAGGGGCAGCGGGTGGAGGTCCAGGACATCCTGCCGCTGTCCAAGGGGGACATCCGCGGCCTGTCGATCTTCTACGCCTCGTTCGGTCTCGTCCTCGCGGGCTTTCTGTTCGGCCAGATGACGTACCAGATCGCGCCCCGTCTCTCCTTCGGCCAGCGCATGGGCAGCCTGGCGCTGTTCGCCGTGCTCGGCGGCATCGCGACCGCCGTCATCGCGGGCGCCGTGTTCGACGCCATCCCCGGTCCCCTGCTGGGAGTGGCCGCGGTCGTCACCCTGATGTCCGGGGCCGTGGCGGCCGGTACGGTGCTGCTCATCCGGATCTTCGGAGCGCTCGGCGTACCGCTGGGGTCGATCTTCATGCTGGTCATGGGCAACGCCACCAGCGGGGGTGTGCTGCCGCCGTCGTTCCTGCCGCACTGGCTCCAGCCACTGGCGTCGGTGATGCCCGCGGGGGTCGGAGTGCGGGCCCTCAACGGCCTGGCGTACTTCCACAACGACGGACTCGAAAGCGGACTGGTCATCCTCGGCGCCTGGGTCCTGTTCTGCGTCGTGGCCGTCTACGGGCTCGACCGGATTGCCGCGTCCACGGCGATCGTCCACGTCGCCCACCGCGGCAGCCCCGCCGGGGGCCGCTGACCGGTCCTGCTCCAGGGTCCACTGCGCGTCCCCGGCCCGCGTGCGCGGCTCGGCGGCACGGGGTGGATCCTGGAGGCGTGCGCGGTGACCACCGCGGGGCACCGCGCGGGCGGGACGGACGGGTCATGACCACACCACTACGCGGACGCGAGCGAGAGAGGGCCGTCCTGCTCGGTGCCCTGGCGGCGCTCAAAGCCGGGAAGGGCGGGTGCGCGCTGATCGAGGGGCCACCCGGGAGCGGCAAGACACGGCTGCTGGAGGAGGTCGCGGCCGTCGCCGGCGGTTCCGGCGTCACCGTGCTCCGGGTGCGCGCCGACGAACTCGATCAGTACGCGCCGCTGGCCGCCCTGTCGGCCGCCGTCGCCGCACCGGAGGACGACCGCGGCCCGCGCCGTCCGGCTCCACCCGGCGGCGCGGCGGAGGACCAGCGCCTCTGGCTGCTGGACCACATCGCCGACGTGCTGGAGCGACGGTCGCAGCGGGCGCCCCTGGCAGTGCTGGTGGACGACGCCCAGTGGGCGGACCCGGCCACCCTCTTCGCACTGGGCACGCTGCCCGGGCGACTGGCGGCCTCCCCCGTCCTGTGGGTCGTGACGCTGCGCCCCGGTGACGACCGCGCACCGGTGGGGCGGATGCAGGCGCACCTGCTCGCACAGCCGGGGACGCACCGGCTGGTGCTGTCGGCTCTGCCGAGCGAGGAGGTGGACCGGATCGCCGTCGATGTCCTGGGAGCGCCTCCCCCTCCGTGGCTGGCACGGCTGCTGCGCGAGGCGGGCGGCAACGCCTTCCTGACCCTCGAACTGTTGCGTGCCCGCCGGGACGGCGGCATGGACACGGTCATGGATACGGTGCGGGGTCCCGCTTCCGGCGGTGACGTACCGGCCGCCCTGCGGCGGACGCTCCGGACCCGGATGAGCCGACTGCCCGAGGAGACCGTCCGCCTGCTCCAGATCGGCTCCGTACTCGGACGCCGCTTCGACCTGACCGTCGCGGCCCGCATGCTCGGCCGGCCGGTCGGCGCGCTGCTGGGGCCGGTCGACGCGGCCCTGCACGCGGATGTCCTCGGGCCCGACGGGGACCGATTCGCCTTCCGGCACGACCTGGTCCGCCAGGCCCTGTACGACGACCTGCCGTCACCGGTGCGGCACGCCCTGCACGGACAGGCGGCCGAGGTCCTGCTCGCGGCGGGCCGTAGATCCGCGGAGACGGCCTGGCATCTCGTCCTGGCCGGCGCGCCGCTGGACGAAGAGGCGCTCGGCGTGCTGCGCGGAGCGGTGCGGGACCTCGCCTCGACGGCACCGGAGGCGGCGGCGGACCTGCTCCTCGAGGCCGCCCGGCTGCTGCGGGGGGACGCCGCCGACAGGATCGGGCTGCTCACGGAGGCGGCGCACCTGCTCGGCTGGACCCGGAGGCTGCGCGAGGCTCTCGACCTGATCGACGCGACCCTCTTCCGGCGCCCCCCGCCCGGCGAGGAGGCGGGTCTGCGCCTGGTGGCAGCGGAGATCCACCTGTCGGTGGGTGAGAACGCCGAGGCCGAGGAGCACCTGCGGCGAGCGCTGGAGCTGCCGGACCTGCCCGGGGAGCTGCGCGTCCTGCTGCTCAAGACCCGGGGGCACGGCCGGCTCCAGGACGGGGAGGTCGAGGACGCCGAGCGGGCGGGACGGGAGCTGATCGCGGCGGCCCGCCGCAGCACCGATCCCGCCGTCCTGGTCAGCGCGGACCTCTTCGAGTCGCAGGTGGCGCACTACCGGGGGCGGTCGGCCGAGGCGGTACGGCTGGCCGAGGCGGCCGTGCACCGTGCGGCGGCCGTACCCGACGGTCTGCGCCTGCGTCCCCCACGGGTTCCCGCGCTGTGGCTGGCCACGGTGCTGGCCGGCACCGACCGTCTGCCGGAGGCCGAGCGACTGCTGCGCCGCGGTCAGCGGCAGGCCGAGACCTCGGCGGCGGGGTGGACGCTGCCGTACTGGCACGCCACCCGCGCCTGTGTCCTGCTGGAGCGCGGCCGGCCGAGCGAGGCCGGGACCGAGGCCGAGGCCTGTCTGAGCGTCGCCGAGGAACTGGACGTGGCAGGGGCCGTACCGGTCGCCCGGGCCGTGCTCGCGCTCACGGCACTCGCCTCCGGCGACCTCGCCCAGGCGTCCCGCCATGTCGCCGCGGCCGAGGACGAGGGGCGACGGCACACCGCGGCCGACGCCGCCTGGGTGGCTTTCGCGCGGGCCTGCCTCATGGCGGCCGCGGAAGACCCCGCCACCGCCGTGGAGGCACTGGAGGGTGTGTACGGGCGCGGTGACCCGGCCCCTCTGCGCTTTCTGACTCCCGGGCACTGGCCGCGGATCGTGCGCCTCGCGTTGCGGGCCGGCGATCGCCCTCTGGCCGAGGCGGTCGGCAAGGCGGTGACCGGTATGGGGCAGACGGACAGCGGCGAGTCGGTCCTGCACGCCGTGCAGGCCCACGTCACCGGGCTCCTCACGGACGATCGCGAGGCACTGGCCACCGCGGTCGGCTTCTACCGCCGGGCGGGCAGACCACTCGCCCTGGCGGGGGCGTGCCAGGACCTGGCGGATGCCCTGGCGGCGCGGGGTGGCGGCGCGGCGGCCGTGGCGTACCTGGAGGAGGCCAGGCGGCTGGCGACGGCTTCCGGCGCGACCGGCGAGCGCGACCGGATCGAGGACCGGCTGGGGGCGCTGCGGGGCCGGGTGGACGGCGGCAGCCGGGTACCGCCCACCCACGGCTGGGAGAGCCTGACGGAAGCCGAACTCCGGGTGGTCGACCTGGTGGCCGAGGGCCTGACCAACCGTGCGATCGCCGAGCGGCTGTACCTCTCGGTGCACACGGTGAACACCCATGTACGGCACGTCTTCACCAAGCTCGGCATCAATACCCGTGTGGAGCTGACGCGTCTGGCGGTCGAACGGGAGGGACGGAGAGGCTGACACCGGCGTGTCCCGGGGCACAGGTCCACCTCGTCCTCGTGGCCGCCCGAGCAGCGCTCGAACTGCGCGACGGCTGACCTGATCAATGCCGGCAAGGAGACCGTGACCGCGCTGGCCACAGGCACCGAACTGTCGCCGCCTTCCCACAGGTAGTACGGATCATCAGGGAAAACGGATCACCGCTTGTGATTCAGTTCACCAGAATTTAACTGGATTATTGCGTATAGCACACTTTAGCCTCTTTAGACAGTATGCAAGCCTCATAGGTGATCTCCTCACGCAGCAGCCGCGCAGGCGACGGGACAGCCCGGCCGGAGTTCGGTCAATGGCCGCCTGTTTCCGAAGACTTCAGAGCGTGTGAGGAAGATTCGGCGCATTCGTCGCCGGCACCGTCAGAGGGCAATCCGAGCTCGGAAGGCGGAAGAAGTGAGCGAAGACGCCGTGTGGGTCCGAGGCGTGACCGGCATCCAACTGCACCACGTCACCAATATCCAGGATGCTCGGCGGTTTCTGGGCAACGCCGTCATGGCACTGAACGCCGCCCATGTGAGGACCGGCGACGCCAGGTTCTCCGGTCTCGCCGACCAGCTCAAGAGCATGGTGGCCGCAGCACGTGACCTGGAGGGCGAGGCGCAGGAGAGGATGCACGAGCTGCACACCGCGGACCCCGAGCGGTTCGTGCGCTGCCGGGAGGGCGAGGAGCCCTGGCCGGACGAGCTCCAGGCGGGCTTCGTCCCGCGTCACACATGCCGCGACGAATGCCTCTACCACGATCGTGGGGTGCTGGACGGCATCCTGCAGTGCACCTGTGGCCGGCCGCCGTGCCGCGCGTGCGCGATCGTCGGCGCGCCCTGACGCGTCGCCCCGAGGGCCGGACTCGCACGGGACGACTGCGTGCGGCCGTGCTCGTGGAAGGGGCGGATGCGCCGCCACTCGGACGTCGCTCCCGTCCGGTGCCGACTTTCCCTTCCGTTCTCGGGGAATTCCGGAGACGCGTTAGTTAAAAGTGGAACTGAATACGTTTCCAAGGGACCGGGCCCGGCCGTGCACGCGCGGCCGGGCCCGCCCCTTTTCGGGGTGGGCGGCACCCGCCCCTCGGCCTGGTCCCAGGGCTCTGCTGCACGCAGGAAATGACAGCCCCCGACTCGCCTTGACACGCCGCCATACCAGGGGTTGCCTTGAATAAGGACGCTACTTCTGCGGCGTCCCATGGGCTCGGGCGCGGTGCTCGTCCTGAGGCCGGAGGCGCGGCGGGGCGGAGACTTTATGGCGACGTATGAATATTCGTGCAGCCGCTGCGGATCGTTCGATGTGAAGCTGCCGATCGGCACCGCGCCGACGCAGTGGAACTGCCCGCGGTGCGAGGACGCCGCGCGGCGTGTGTACTCCTCCCCGGCGCTCGCCTCGACGCCGCCCGCGGTGGCGGCTCTGCGCGAGCGTTCGGAGAAATCACGGGAGAATCCCGAGGTGGTCACGCGAGTCGCCAGGAACGCCACGCCGAGTCCGGCTCACCCGGCGCTCGCCCGGCTTCCCCGGCCCTGACGGCCGAATCCGGGCCGGCGCCGACGCGTGCGCCTTCCCGGGAACCATGGCACGGAACGGCGCACCGGCTTGTGGCCGCATGACCGTTCGGGGCGTGTCACCGACGGGAGCGGAACCATCGGGAGGTGTGTCCTCTTGGCCAACGTCGGACTTCTCTTCGTGGGCGCTGTGCTGTTCATGAACGGGCTGATGCTGCTGGGAAAGGTGGACAGCCGGGCAGCAGCCATATTCAACCTCTTCGTGGGCGGGCTTCAGGTCCTCACACCCACCTATCTCATCATCGCCGCAAACGATGATCCCAAGCGCATCATGCTGGCGTCGGGCATTTTCCTCTTCGGATTCACGTACCTCTACGTAGGAATCGGACTGCTCATGGGTCTGGACACGACCGGCGTGGGTTATTACTCGCTGTTCGTGGCCATCGTGGCCGTTGGCTTTTCCTTCGTCAGTTTCCGGCTCGTGAACGATCAGCCATTCGGCGTGATATGGCTCTATTGGGCTTTCCTCTGGTTCCTCTTCTTCCTGCTGCTGGGGCTGAAGATGGAGGCACTGACGACCTATGTGGGCTGGGTGACCGCGATCGAGGGCTGGGTGACCGGTGTCATCCCGGCATACCTGCTGTTGACCGGTTACTGGGTCTCGGCGAACTTCTACGAAACGGCGATCGCGTTGGGTGCCTTCGGTGTCCTGACCTTCGGCGCGCTGTGGTTCGTACTCCGCCGCCGGGTTCCTCGGAAGCCAGTGCGGGATTACGGCACCTCGGGATATCCCGCCGGAAGTCACGGCTGACCCTCCTGGGAAACGGCGGGAGGTGGTTACTGAGACGCGAGCAGCAGGGTGACGGGCACTCGGGCAGCGGGCGCCTTGCCACTCGGGATCATCGGGAGCAATACGAGGAGTTGACATGCCTGAAGTGATCTTCAGCGTCGATCAGTCCCAGTCGATGCGTGATCAGGAGACGCCCGGACACAACAGGTGGCACCCGGACATACCGGCTGTTGCCATGGTTCGCCCGGGGGACGAGTTCCGCGTCGAGTGCCGTGAGTGGACCGACGCGCAGATCGGCAACAACGACTCCGCCAACGATGTGCGCGACGTCGACCTCAAGCGGGCTCACATGCTCAGCGGGCCGATCGGTGTCGAAGGCGCGGAGCCGGGTGACCTGCTGATCGTCGACATCCTTGACCTCGGTCCGGTGCCGCAGCAGGTCGGTGACGCCCCCGGTCAGGGCTGGGGGTATACGGGCGTGTTCGCCAAGGCCAACGGTGGTGGGTTCCTGACCGACTACTTCCCGGACGCCTACAAGGCGATATGGGATTTCCACGGCCAGGTGGCGACGTCCAGGCACCTTCCCGGCGTCCGCTTCACCGGTATCACCCACCCCGGCCTCTTCGGCACGGCGCCGTCCGCTGAGCTGCTGGAACGGTGGAACAGGCGAGAACAGGCCCTGGTCGACACCGACCCGGACCGCATCCCGCCTCTGGGGCTCACGCCCGACCCGGATCAGGCACTGTGCGGTCAGGCGAACGGATCGGACGCCGAACGCATAGCCCAGGAAGGGGCGCGCACCGTTCCCGCACGGGAGAACGGAGGCAACCACGACATCAAGAACTTCACCCGTGGATCGCGCGTCTTCTACCCCGTCCACGTCAAGGACGCCAAGCTCTCGGGTGGAGACCTGCACTTCAGCCAGGGAGACGGTGAGATCACCTTCTGCGGCGCCATCGAGATGGGCGGTTACATCGACTTCCACGTCGATCTCATCAAGGGCGGCATGGAGAAGTACGGCATCAGCACCAACCCCGTCTTCATGCCGGGCAACGTCGAGCCGCGGTACACGGAGTTCATGTCCTTCATCGGGATCTCCGTGGACCACGACACCGACACCAACTACTACCTGGACGCGACGGTCGCCTACCGCCGTGCCTGTCTCAACGCCGTCGAGTACCTGAAGAGGTTCGGCTACACCGGGGAGCAGGCCTACCTGCTGCTCGGCGCGGCCCCCATCGAGGGACGCATCAGCGGCATCGTCGACATCCCGAACGCCTGCTGCTCGCTCTACCTGCCGACCGGCATCTTCGACTTCGACGTCCGCCCCACCGCGGAGGGACCGAAGGCCGCGGACCGCGGGCAGTGCGCGGTGGCCAGCTGAGGGAGGAAAGAGAGGCCGACACACTCCGGACCCCGCGCGGCGGCTTGCCGTGCGGGGTCCGGGTGCTGGTGTGCACAGCGGACTCGCCGCGTATCCGCGTCGGCGTCCACTCCTGAGGTGTCCCCTCCCGAGGGCGAAGATCCGCGACCAGCGGATCCGCGTCCGTCAGATCATCCGGCCGGCAGATGCACGCTGCCGTACAGGGTCCAGTGGTCGGAGTTCCCCGTGGTGGCGGAGACCGTGCAGTCGGAGATGGGCGCGTTCTTGGGCGAGAAGATGTAGTCCAGCTTCCTGGTCGGGTGCCCGTCGACCCCGTTGGCCGTCGGCTTGCCGGTGCGCAACGCGCCCGGGTCGCCCATCTGCCCGCACTCCTGGTACCTGTCGTAGACCACGTTCAGTGCCGTGCTCGGGCCCCCGTGCTCCACATCGGCGACGGGGTACGGCGGAACGAGGTTGAAGTCACCCCCGAAGACGACCCGGTACCCCCGGTCCTCGTACGTCTTGGCGATCTCGACGATCTTCTGCGCCTGCTGGACGCGGTACGTCCCCTGGGGATCGTCCTCGTCGTAGCCCGAGCTGAGGTGCGCGGAACAGGCGGCGAGGGCCTGGGCCGGCATGACGGCGCAGACCGCCGTGCGCTTCTCGAACGACGGGGACGGCAGGTCGTGCCGCTTGTACCAGGTGTTGGTGTCCGGGACGGCGATGGCCACGCCGTAGGCACCGCGGTCGGCGACGGTCTCGTCGTTCTTGTCGGTGATGGCACACTGCTTCTGGACCAGCGGCCCGCTGTCGCCCTGCTGGTGGATGGGGGCGAACCGGACATCCCAGCCGCGTCCGGTCCCGCCCTCGAGGACGGGCTTCTCCAGCATCCACTCGACGCGCTTGGCGTGCTTCTCGCAGAACTCCTGGAAGAAGATCACGTCCGGCATCTCGTTGTTACCCGATTGCGCAGCCGTGCCTGGATCCCGTCGGTCAGCTCCTGGTAGCCGGCGAGCCCCCCGCTCCAGGTGCACTGCTTGGCGTTCGCGCACACGTTCCAGGTCATCACGTTGACCTTGCCGGCGGGTGCCGCGGCGACGGCCGGCGGCACCTCCCACTCGTCGGCCGCTCCTTCTTCGTTCGCGATGGGCTCCAGGACGAACTTCTCCCAGGAGCCGATCTTCGACGCACGGGAGCGCAGCAGTCCGTCGCCCGACGCGCTCAGGTCGGCGGACACGTAGGTCATCGCCGCGTCCGTGTCGGCCTTCTTCGCCCCGAGGGCCAGCACGACCGAGCCCCGCGGGGACCCGGCCGGCGGAGCGTCGCTCAGGTACTCCGGGTAGAACTGCTGCCACTGCCCCAGCCGCACACCGCGCGCGCGGAGCATCCCCGTCCGCGGGTCGGCGTCCAAGAACTCCGACGACGCGAAGAAGCCCGTGGCGATGAACCGCATGCCGATCGTCTTGGCGGCGTGATTCGTGTGAAGGGTGAAGAGCTCCCACTTCTTCGGAGCGTCGCCCTGCGCCCGCAGACTCCACTCGTACTTGTCGTCGGTCTCGTTCATGTCGACGGACACGTACTTGCCGGTCACCACGGACTTGAGCGCCCACTTCTGACCGGCCGACTTGCTGACGGCGTCGGCGTCCTCGGAGATCTCCGAGGCGCTGGCCCGCGTGACGGTCAGCGCGTTGACGCCTGCCAGCAGTGCGCACAGCGCTGCCAGCAGTCCGATGAAACGACGCATGCATCCCCCTCCTTCATAGACCACGTGCCAGACCACGTGCGGCCGAGAAGAGAGCGTCGTACCGGACAGGTCAGCCAGCCCCCCGGCATCGTTCACGGGGTCCCACCCCCACGTCGCCTCCACGGCCGTGAAACGCCGATCATAGCGGAGTCGATCTTGCCGACGCCCGGACTCCCGGGCCGCCTCAGCGCTGTGACCAGGGCGAACAGTGGGCAGGAAGTGACTCAAGTGGCGTAAGTGGCGAGCCGACGCCAGCCTGGGAGGGTCCATCGAGCGACTGGACGGGAGACACACATGACCTCCGTACTGCGTCAGCACGGCCTTCGTACGCTCGGCGCCGGTGCCCTCTCCGTGGCGTTGCTCTCCGGCGGGACGGCCGGAGCGGTGGCCGTCGGCCCGACGCCCGGCTCCATGGCGTCGATCACCGTGAAGGCCGACAAGACCGAGGTGAAGGCCGGGGACAAAGTGACGTTCACCGGCCGTACCAAGGGCCTGAAGATCGGCTCCCCGCTCGTGCTCCAGCACGAGAAGTCCGGCAAGTGGACCTCGCTCCGGGCGACGGCCAAGGTCAAGAAGGGCAGTTCCTACGCCCTGATCGCCAAGCTCAACACCAAGGGCGCCGAGCACCTGCGGATCGCCGGCACGAGCGAATCCGGGAAGGTCTACTCGCCCACCGCCACGGTCAAGGTGAAGTAGCCCCGCGCTCCGGCAGTCCGCGAACGCCCCGAGCGGTCGTGGAAGCGGCCCGTGCCCAGGAAGACGGCACGGGCCGCGGTGGCGGCGGGGCGCCCTTGCCCGCGTGAGCGCGTCGTGGGCCTCAGGAGCGGATGGCGCTGTCGCTGTCCGGGTGGAGAGGGAAGATCTGGTCCAGGCCGGCGATCCGCAGGATCCGCAGGGTGTTGGCGGGTACGGCCGCCAGCGCGATGTCCGCCCCGGCGGCGTCGGCGTGGCCGCGTGCGGCGATCAGGGCGGTGATGCCGCTTCCTGCGCGCCGAACCCGCCCCGGTAACCGTCGTCGTCCATGTACCGCGGGGACGGAGCCACCATCACCAGCGCCCCGATGCGCTCCGGGGCCGCGTCCGCGGCCAGCACGCCGATCATCGCGCTGACCGAATGCCCCACGAACACCGCGTCGCGCAGGTCCAGCGCCTCGCACACCTCCACGACGTCCCGTGCGTACCCGTCCAGCGAGCCGTAACGGTCCTCGGAGAACGCGGACAGGTCCGAGCGGCCCGAACCGACGTAGTCGAAGACCACCACCCGGTAGTCCTCGACCAGTGCAGGCAGCGTCAGTCGCCACATGTTCTGGTCACAGCCGAACCCGTGGGCCAGCACCACGGCCGGCCCCCGCGGGTCGCCCGTGACGGCGACGTTGTTCCTGCGAGCGATGTCCATGCCCGCAAGTCCCCCAGTTCCGGGCCACCGCTCTCGCACGTCTCCCAGCGCCCCGCCCCCGCACGGCCGTGCCGGAACGGACTCGCGGGCCGTGGTCCGGAGCGGCTCGGTCGCCTCGGTTCCGCCGGCTCCTCGTCACCCCTCGCGGACACGGGCGTGCAGGTGCATGTCGTGCCAGCCGTCAGCGTGGAGCAGGGCCCGCCGCCGTACTCCTTCGAGGCTGTATCCGGTCTTCTCGGCGATGCGGCAGGACGCGGGGTTCGCCGTGGAGTGGCCGAGCTCCAGTCGGTGGAAGCCTGCGTGTTCCAGTGCCCAGTTCGTCACTCGGGCCACTGCCCGGGAGCAGACGCCCTTGCCGCGGGCCCGCGGGGCGGTCCAGTAGGCGATCTCGGCTTGGCCGCCGGCCATGATGACGGAGTGGAGGGCGACCCGTCCGAGGAGCGTGTCGCCGCCACGATCGACCACGGCCCAGTGGCAGGCGGTCTCGTTCTCCCAGCCGCGGCGCCACTGTTCGATCCACTCCCGGGCCTCGTCTTCGGAGTCCGCCCGGCGCAGGTGCCAGTGCTGGATCGCCGGGTCCTGGAACACCCGCACGACGGCCGCTGCGTCGGAGGGCGACCAGGGGCGCAGCAGCAGGTCGCCGTCGACCGGCAGTGTCGGCTGGACAGAGGCGTTCAGGGTGCCGGGAGGTATGACGGCGGTGGTCAGAGAAGGCATGATCGACATCATGGCAGGGCGCCGGCCGATGGTGGGCTGGTGGCCTGCGGAGCGCTTCCTGCCGGGGGCACGCTGATCGTGGCGGAGCCGGGGCAGGCGGCCTCGACCGCCGCCGCGAGGCCACGCGCGGCCTGGCAGGCGGCGCCCCGTCGCTGACGAAGCGTCACCCCCTCGTAGAGCCGCCGCATTTCGACCGGCCGCTATCCTCACATGCGTGAGCCCCCTGGCCGGATACAGGAGGCGCACACCTCCCGCCGCGAGGTGGGGCCACGCTCGGGCACACCTGAGCGCGTATGAACACCTGATAGCTGGTCGCGGTCCGTGGCCCTCGCTCCCGGCCGTCGAGGCGTCAGGCGTGCTCGTCGAGGAAGTCCAAGAGCAGGCCGCACAGCGTTTCCGGCTGCTCCAGGTGCAGGTCGTGACCGGTCTTGGGAATGCTGACGGCCACGGTGGCGGGCCCTCGACGGAGCATGCCGTCGACTTCCTGCGGCGAGACGAAGCCGGACTGGGCCAGAACCAGCAAGGTCGGGCACGTGACCTGGTCCCACTCGGCCCAGAAGGGGCGTTGGGCGTTTTCCGCCAGCGAGCGGACCATCACGTCCCGATCGAAACGCGGCCACCAGCCTCCGTCGCGCTCTTCCAGACCGGCCGCCCAACCGTCACCGGCCGGTCCGCCACCGAGGAACTGGGCGGCGGCCTCCCGGGAGGCGAACGGGACCGGCCACGAGTCGAGCCACTCGCCGATCGCGACGGGAACGTTCGGGTCCCCGGAACCCGGGCCGGCCTCGACGAGCACCAGCGCGCGGACCCGGTCCGGATGGGCGGCGGCCGTCAGCAGAGCCGTGTGTCCGCCCAGAGACTGACCTACCATCACCGGCCGGCGCAGCTCCAGCTGATCGATGACGGTGACGGCGTCGGCGACGTACGCGGCGCGGGAGACGTCCCGCGGATGGCGTTCGCTGGCGCCGTGTCCGCGTTGGTCGACCGCGACGACGCGATACCGGGGGCTCAGGCCCCGGGCCACCGCCTCCCACTCCCCGGAGTGGCCCGCCAGACCATGCAGCAGCACGAGGGGCGTGCCGGGCCCACCCCAGTCGCGGCAGACCAGCCGCACTCCGTCGCGTGTCACTGTGCGCTCAGACCAAACCACTGCGGGTCCCCCACCGGATCGACTGCTGATCTTGCCCATTGTGCAAGACCTCGGGTGTCGGATCCTCCGAGTACGACGATGTTCCGCATACGGCTGGTACGCACCGGCGCCGGTGACTCCTCGGCCATGGACCATGGCACGACACCCCCTGTGACCTGGAGGAACGGGGAGTGGCAGGATGGAACCCCATGAAGATCGCAGCAGGTCAGTTCACCTGCGTTCCGGCTGATGTGGCCGCCAACGTCCGGCAGATGACCGTCCTCGCGGGCCAGGCCCGGGCTCAGGGCGCAGAGCTCGTGGTGTTTCCCGAGCTGGCCTTGACCGGGTACGAGCTCGAGGCCGTACTCGCTGATCCCGGCCTCTGGGCGACGGCGGAGGATCCGCGCCTGGACATGATCCGGGAGAGCGGCGTCGCCACCGTCGTCAATTGCGTGGCGGCCACCGACGGGCCACGGCCCGCGATCGAGACGCTGGTCTTCGGGGCCGACGGCGAGCTGCTCACCACCTACCGGAAACAGCACCTGTTCGAGCATGAGCAGGCGGCGTTCACAGCCGGGCGGCACGATGGGCGATTCGAGTGCGCAGGCGTGCGCTTCGCGCTCGCCACGTGCTACGACAACCACTTTCCCGACCTGACCGCGCGTGGCTCTGCTGACGGGTGCCAAGTGCACCTGGCCAGCTCGCTGTACGGCACCGGCGGCGGAGCCGAAGAGCTCGCGGCGGTCTATCCGGGCATCGCCAAGGACTCGAACATGCACGTCGTCCTGGCCAACCATGTGGGACCGGCAGGGCCGTGGACCGGCTGCGGCCGTTCCTCCGTGTGGGCCCCGGGCGGCGACCTCCTGGCAGAGGCCGACACGCGGACAGGCATGCTCGTCATGGCCGACGTCGGGTAACTCCGAGCCGCCGGTGATCCCGCCACCGGCCACATCGGTCAGCGCTCTTGGGGTATGCGGCTGCGGTCGTCTTCGCAGGGAGCCGGCTGTGGGCGCTGTGCCGGCAGCCGCATCCGAGCACACCAGCTCGATGTACGCGACTGGCACCCGGCGGTGGTTGGCCGGCGTCCGCCACTTCCGGCGAGCCACCTGCACCGCGTCGACCGCGTCGATGATCACGCTCTGGTCCAGCGCCAGCACGCCGTCGGCAAGCGCCTCGGCAACGAGGCTGGCCGCCAGCCCGGTTGGCTGACCTCGGTCCACGCTGTCGCGCCACATCGCCGCCCCGACGGGTCGACCGGCACGACCACGGCAGGCAGGGCCGAACAGGTGCGGGGTGCGAGAGATCGATGATGACGAAGGGTGACGCCTGCGACGAGTCATAGGCCGACCGAGCATCGACAGGACTCCTCTCACCTCACTGCTACTCTTTGCGGGTTCAAGTGGCGCAGGGGGAAGTCGTGTTCACGTCGGTCACCACGGATTGGCCGTGGCTGTTGGCTGTCGCCGCCCTTGTGATCCACTGCTCCGCCATGGCGAAGTGGGTACCGATCCAGAGGTTCTGGGCGGTGTATCCCTTCATCTGGGTGGTGTGCGGTACTGGCGCGGTGGCGCTCGGATCCTGGCGCCGCTTCGCTCTCGGCGACATGCTCGTGCTGTGCTCGTTCGCGCTCATCGGGCTGACGATCGGCCTGTACCCGACGCGCAAGCTGTTCACGGTATGGGCGCAGGAGATCAACAACGGAGTGACGCGCGAGCGCTACGACTATCCGCGCTCACACCTCGCGTTCTGTGCGGCCTCGGTGCTCGTCATGCTGGCCGCCGCGGTCTTGTTGGCCCACTGATACGCCGTCAGCCGGGACCGAATGTCGTCCGCATGCTGCGGCAACAGCATCATCGCCCCGATCCCCTGCCGATTCCCCCGCCCGTCCGCCGGTGGCCGGGATTCCGACGCTGACGAAGACGGGCCTGGCCGCAGCCACCGAACGGCGAGAGCGCGGGACAGCCGAACCCACCCCCGAACCAGTTGCGTACGGCGTACTCACTTACGTACAGTCATACCGCGTACGGCGTACTCGCTTTCGTGAAGTGGAGGAGACGTGGACTCACCCACCGTGTCGGCCCAGGGACTTCGAAAACGGTTCGGTGACTTCGAAGCACTGGCCGGCCTCGATCTGGCCGTGCCGCCCGCTACCGTCTACGGGCTGCTCGGGCCGAACGGCGCGGGCAAGAGCACCACCGTCCGGATTCTCAGCACGCTGACCCGCCCCACGGCAGGACGGGCCACCATCGCCGGCTTCGACGTGGCAGAACACCCGGGCAAGGTCCGCGAAGTCATCGGACTGGCCGGGCAGCACGCGGCCATGGACGCCAAGCTGACGGGCCGCGAGAACCTGCGGGTCTTCGGCAGACTGGCCCGGCTGGGCCGGCGCGGCGCCCGGCGGCGTGCCGACGAGCTGCTGGAGCGGTTCGAGCTCACCGAGGCCGCGGACCGGCAGGTCAGCACCTACTCCGGCGGCATGCGACGGCGCATCGATCTGATCGCCAGCCTGCTGCGTGCGCCGTCCGTCCTCTTCCTGGACGAGCCCACCACCGGACTCGACCCGCGCAGCCGCCTGGAGATCTGGGCCGTCGTGCGGGAGCTGGTCGCGGGCGGCACGACCGTGCTGCTCACCACCCAGTACCTGGAGGAGGCCGACCAACTCGCCTCGGCCGTGGCCGTGATCGACCGCGGTCGCGTGATCGCCGAAGGCACCCCGGCACAGCTCAAGACCGGGATCGGCAGTCACATCGATGTGGAGGTGGGCGGCGAGGACGACCTCCCGGAGGCCATGGCGATCCTCGAGCGGATGACCGGCGGACAGCCGCGGGCCGAGGACCTGCGCATCGTCACGGGTGTGCACGGCACGGCACCCTCGGTACCGCGGATCGTACGTGAACTCGACGCGGCCGGGGTGGCCATCCAGGACGTAGGAGTCCGCAGGCCCAGCCTCGACGACGTCTTCCTCACCCTCACCGGCCGCCCCGCGGAGGAGCCCGCGGGGAAGCGGAACGACGGACAGCCCGAGCAGCGCGAGAAGCAGGAGGCGGCAGCGTGATCGTCCTGGCGGACAGCCTCACCCTGATCGAGCGCAAGCTCCTCCAGCTGCGGCATCAGCCCGGCACCCTCGTCGCGATGCTGGTGATGCCGGCCGTCATGGTCGTCCTCTTCGGCTATGTCTTCGGCAGCGCCATCCAGGTACCGGGCGGTGGCAACTACCGCGAGTACCTCATGCCCGGCCTGTTCGTGATGACCGGCATGTTCGCGCTGTCCTCGGCGATGGTGGACGCCGCCGGCGACCAGAGCCGCGGGGTGACCGACCGGCTGCGCTCGATGCCCACCTCCCGCATGGCGGTGCCTGTCGGCCAGACGGGTGCGGACGCCGTCACGGGACTGTTCGGACTGGTCATCCTGCTGTCCTGCGGGCTGGCCATCGGCTGGCGCGCGCACCACGGACTCGGTCGCGCCATGGCCGCGGTCGGTGTCCTGCTCCTCTTCCGCTACACCATGTCCTGGGTCGGTACGTACCTGGGGCTGGTACTGCCGTCGGAGCAGACGGCCGACTCGCTGTCACCCCTCACCCTGCCGCTCAGCATGCTGTCCAACGCGTTCGTGCCCACCGACGGGATGCCGGCCTGGCTGCGGGCGGTCTGCGAGTGGAACCCGATCAGCGCCGCGGTCGCCGCGTGCCGGCAGCTGTTCGGCAACCCCGGGATGGCCGCCACGGACGGCTCCTGGCCGCTCACCCACCCGCTGGCCGCGACCCTGCTGTGGGCCGCGGTGCTCCTGGTGGTCTTCGTCCCGCTCTCGGTACGGCGCTACGCCCGCGCCGGACGGTGAGCCCCGTCCGTTGTCAGGAGCTCTCCGGCGGCTCGTTCCCCGTTGAGCCGGACAGGGCCGGGAAACGGGCCTCGACGCCGTCCAGCAGGATGGCGAGGCCCACCTCGAACTGCTCGTCGTGGCCGGCGTGCCGCGCCTCGTGGACCAACCGCTCCAGGTACGGGAAGCGGCCGGTGGCCAGCAGTTCGGTCATGTACGGCCCCATCCGCTTCTGCCAGGCCTTGCGGTCCTCCCCGGAGCGCAAGGCCGCTTCCCGCTCCGCCGTCTCGGCCTGGGTGGCACCCGTGACCCAGTGCCGGATCAGGTTCACGACGTGGACCATGTCGTCGATGCTCAGTCCGCGGCCGTCGACGAGGGCGAGGTCGCGCTCGTTGGCCCGGAGCATGTTGGGGCCCATGATCGGCCGGCCGGCCATGGCGTGCGCGAGCCAGGGGTGCCGGCGCAACGTCTCCCGGTACCGGCGTGCGAACGTGGCCAGATCCGCACGGGCGTCCCCGGTCGGCTCCTGCGGTTCGAAGCCGAGGGCCTGGTCGATCACCACGGCGTACAGGTCCTCCTTGTTCGGCAGGTACCTGTAGAGCGTCATGGCGCCGGTGCCGAGTTCCTTGGCGATGCGCCGCATCGTCACCGCCTCGATGCCCTCGCTGTCGGCCAGCGCGATCGCCACCTCGGCGATGCGCTCTCGGCTGTACGTCGGAGCCGGTCCGCGCGCCCCTCTTTCCCGCCGCAACCAGATGATCGGATTCGGATCGCTCATGCGCCGATGGTAACCGCGTACAACGTCCTCGATTACCTCCCGGCTGCCTGCCGTCGGACGGGACCAGCGACGGGCGCTCCGGCTGCCGCATGCTCAAGGAGTCTCAATGCGAGGCGACCCGCTCAGGCGGGTTCGGGTTCGGGTTCCGCTTCGGTTTCGGGTTTCGGCTCTGGTTGACGTTTCGGCGCGGCCGTCGGTTCCCACAGTTGGGTGGTCCGTATGTAGCCGTAGACCACCGAGGCGGTCACGAGAAGGAGGAGCGGCCCGAAAACCGCTGGGTGTCTGGCCAGTTCCATCGGCAGATAACGGTACGACAGCAGGAGCGCGGCGAATACCGTGGCGCCGTATATGAGGAACTGGATTCCCGGCCGGTCCCAGCCACGGTCGAGGGAGCGCAGCGCTGCCTCGATGGTGAGCGCGAACACCACGCCGGCCAGGAGATCCGCGCCGTAGTGGTAGCCGAATCCCAGCGTGGCGCCGAGCGTGGCAATCAGCCAGAACGTCCCTGCCCAGCGCAGAAATCGCGGGCCTTTTCGGGAATGAATGAAAATCGCGGTGGCCCACGCCGTGTGCAGGCTGGGCATGCAGTTGCGCGGGGTTATCCCGTCGTACGACATCGGGTGCGGGGTGGTGATCGCCGACGGCGTGTCCGGCCACAGGTTGGCCACCGCCCAGTGCACGCCGCCGGTACCGGAGGCACCCGGACCGTAGGCGAAGACCGGTCCGACCACCGGGAAGATCATGTATATGCCCGGTCCGAGCAGCCCGATCACCAGGAAGGTGCGCACCAGGTGGTGGCTCGGGAAGCGGCGCTCGACCGCAACGTTGCGCAGCTGGTACAGCGCGACGACGACCGCGGCCACCGCCAGCTGCCCGTAGACGAGGTGGAGAAGGTGGCCGCTGATCGGATCGGTGGCCCTGACGATCCGGCCCGCAAGCCACGACGGGTTGCCCAGCGCATGATCGGCAGTGGCCACGTACTGGTCGAGCACCATCGGGCGGGACTTGGAGGTGATGAACAGCCAGGTATCGCCCGTTTTGCGGCCGGCCACCAGCAGCAGGCCCATTCCGACGCCCTTCAGCAGCAGGACGCGTTCGGGGCCGGTGCGGCGCGTGACAGCGATCACCGCATATCCCAACATCACCCACAATGCGCCGTTTCCGAACCAACGGCCGTCGCTCATGTCGGCGTCGACCGCCCACCGCACCAACAGGAAACCGACGTCGATCCCGATCGCGATACCGGCCGCGATGAACCGTTGCCGCCAGGTGAGCACGACCATCATGAGCGCCAAGCCGCCGTACAGGGGCCCGGGTTTGGGGGCGAATATCAGCTCGCTCACCTGGTTGGTGACCGGCCCCGGTTCACCGTAACGGCGCGCGGCGATCTCCAGCTCGACGAGGAGCGCAAGAGCCGCCACGCCGGCTGCGACCCATACCATCGCCCGCCGTTGACGCCATGCGGCCGACGCGGCTCTGCCGTTTTCTTGCGAGAACACCCGTGACGCTCTGGATTTCAATCGTTTGGCCGCTTTGCTCGGAGGAGTTCGGTGGATGAAAAGCAAGGTGAGTAACCGTCGAAAGTTCGAACATCCTATCGGAGCGGTGCGGGTGGCGTAGGTGGGATCCGGACGTTGCGGGGCAGGGCACCTGCTGGGGCACTGCGGCGCCGACCCGGAGACGGTCTCCTGCCCGCGCTGCGGCGGGGAAGCGGCACCTGGCTGGTGGGCGGAGGCCGTCACCGAGCGCTACGACGAGGGCTTCTCGACGCTCATCGCCCGCCCTCCTGTCTGCCACGGCCGACTTCTCGGTCGACAGCCTGAGCATCACCTCTGTCCGACCCTGCGCCGTGTCGCCCTCGGGGCCGGGCCGCCCCGACGAGGATGCCCCGCCGGCTTCGTGCGCAGGGTATTCCTCGTGAGCGGCGCGACGGTGTTCCCCGCCATGGGGGGGCGGCGCGCCGGCATTCGCTGACGACGACTACGCCTCCACGGCCTCGCCCGGTACGTGTACGGCAAGACCCGCGCCGACGGGCCGAGTCAGAAGCACGTCCACTCCGTCGTCCGCACGCCGAACGGCAACGACTACGGCCGCGAACTGCTGCGCCAGCACTGTCCGTGCGCACACCAGCATGTTGCGCCGCTCGCGTGCGGCGCCGGGCGCCATGTTCGCCCAGCGCCCAGCCGGCCGTCCTCGATGGCCATGCCTCCTGCGTCCCTGGCCGAGGCAGCCGGTCGCCGGAGGTGTGCCGACCATTTGGGTGACCTCGATGCCAGGGCTACTAGCTGCGAAGCCGGATGCGGCACCGGCGACGAGCGTATGCGTGAACCACGGGCGACTGTGACCGGTGCGCACGTCCCCCGCTCGGGAACGCGCCCGGGCCGCCGTTCGTCTACAGTTCGGTAGACCGTCTACTTCTCTGTAGTCACTCGTTCGGCAGGCGCTCGCTTTCACCCGATCCGCAAGGAAGGCACCGATGACAGGTCCGCCCTATCCGGCCACGCAGCTGGCCGTCAATGTGCTCGACGCCCATTCACTCCTGGCCGCCTTCGGGGTGCTGGGGGTCGGCGTGGTGATGTTCGCCGAGACGGGACTGCTGATCGGTTTCTTCCTCCCGGGTGACTCCCTGCTGTTCACGGCGGGTCTGCTGTGCACCGGTACGGCGGACCAGGGGGTGAAACTCTCCCTGGGGCCGCTGCTGGTCGCGGCGGCCGTCGGCGCCCTGGCCGGGGCGCAGTGCGGATATCTGATCGGCCGCAAGGCGGGCGGCGCGGTGATCGCCCGCAGCCACTCCCGGCGTCTGCGCGAGGGCGTGCAGCGCGCCGAGGAACTGCTGAAGCGGTACGGGCATGCCAGGGCAGTGGTCCTCGCCCGGTTCGTCCCGGTGGTGCGGACGGTGCTGAACCCGTTGGCGGGTGCGCTGGAGGTTCCGGTGCGGACCTTCACGCTGTGGCAGGTGATCGGCGGCCTGGTCTGGAGCGTCGGTCTCACCCTCGCGGGGTACGCGCTGGGGTCTTCGATACCGAACGTCGACCATTACCTGCTGCCGTTGGTCGCTTTGATCGTCGCCGTCTCCCTGATTCCCCTTCTCGCCGAGGTGCTGCGCACCCGCAGGGGTGCCGACGCCAAGGAAGGAAACAGGTGATCCTGGCTTTCGACGGGTCCTCGATCGACGGCTCCGCCTACGAAGACGTGATACGCCTCGCGCACCACTCACCGGGCTGGCTCGACGACACGGTCTCGGCCTGGTCGACCTACGGGTCCGGGGTGTTCGCCGCCTTGGCCGCCGTCGGCTGGTGGCGCGCTCGGCGCTCGGGGGCTGTCGCCGCCGCGGTGACGGCGCTGGCCGTACCGCTCGTGGTGGTCGTGGCTTACGGCGTCGACGCCACCCTGAAACTGGCGGTGCGGGAGGACCGGCCGTGTCACAGCCTGCACGTGAGCACGCTGGAGGCGTGCCCGGAGCCGGGTGACTGGTCGTTCCCCAGCAACCACGCGGCCATAGCCGCCGCCGCTGCCCTGGCGCTGGTGTTCGTCTCCCGCCGTCTCGGCACGGTCGCGGTCGTGGCGGCGCTGGCGATGGCGGCGTCCCGGGTCTGGGTCGGCGCGCACTATCCGCACGACGTGCTGGCCGGCCTCGCCGTCGGCGCGGTGGTGGCACTGGTCGCGATGCCCGGGGCGAGGCGGCAGTCCGAAACGCTGGCACGGTGGCTCGCCGCCAAGCGCCTGGGCGCCCTGCTGCTGACCTCCTGACCCCTCGACAGGTGACAGGAGCGGCAGGCCGGTCGGCCCCGGGGACCGCGGGTGCCTCGACGTTTCACGCGCCATGGGCAGTGACCGTGCCACCGGCCGCCTGAAGGACGACGTGAGGGGAGAAGGCGCCTTGAACACCCTTACCGCCGCCCCAGGACTGGCCGAGCGGGCCACGAGCTGGCTGCGACGCCGGCTGGGCCGCGCGGTCGTCCTGGCCTACGCCGCGGCACTGCTCCTGCCGGGGCTCGGACTGTGGCTGCGCGGTGCTCACGCGCTGCCGCTCGGCTGGGGGCGCACCCTGCCCTTGCCCACCGCACAGCTCCTGCTCTCCTTGGTGCTCTTCTCGGCCGGGCTCCAGGTTCCCTTGAGCGCGCTGGGCACCCTGCTGCGGCGCCCGGTCGCCCTGCTGGCCGGGCTGCTCCTGCACTTGTCGATCCCCCTGCTGGCCATTCCCGCCGTGGCGTTCCTGCTGCGGCAGACTCCCGACACCGACGGAGGCAGCGGTCTGGTCACCGCGATGATCCTGATCGTGACGATGCCCGTCGCGGCGGGGGCCACCGTGTGGACCGGCAAGGGCGACGGCGACCAGCCGACGATGGTGGGACTCGTCCTCGCCTCCACACTCCTCAGCCCGCTCACCACGCCCTTGGTCATCAGTACCCTGCTGCCGCTGCTCAGCGGCGGGTACGGGTCCAGACTCGCCAGGATCGAGGACGCCCACGGGGGATTCGCCCTGCTGGGTGTCGTCCTGCCCTGTGCGGCCGGCATCCTGTGCCGCCTGGTACTGCCCGCGCCGCTGCTCCGCCGGGTACTCTGCGTCGTCGTGCCGACCGCCCTGGCCGGCTCCCTCCTTCTGACCTACGTCAATGCCAGCGGCGCCCTCGGCTCCTTCCTCGCGCGCCCGCGACCGCTGCTGCTCGCCGCCGCGTTGACCGTGGCGACGCTGGTCTGCGTGCTGTCCTTCGCCCTGGGCCACGGCGCCGCGCGCCTTCTGCGGTTGGACGCCCCGGCGGCGTCGTCCCTCACGCTCGCCTGCGGCATGAACAACAGCAGCGCGAGCGCCGTCCTGATCACCACCACGCTGCCCGACAAGCCACACCTGCTCCTGCCGGTCCTCGCCTACGGGCTGCTGCAGAAGACGGCGGCGAACCGCGTCGTACGCCGCACCCCCGGGCGTTCAGCCGATCCGCTGCCGCCACCCTGCGCGTCCTGAGGACGCCGCGGTCGGGCAGTGCGAGACGGAGAGGCAGCCATCGTCGAGTGACACCGAGTCGTGGTCACTGGGCATGGCCGACGCGAGGGGGCCGCGGCGCGCGGCGGTCGATGGCCGCACCGCCTCCGGCTGAGGTGGTCCCCCGGCAGGTGGCGGGGCTGCCGAGCGGCGGGTGGTCGCTTTCCAGGAGAGCACGCCATCAGGGCCGCCGGATAGCCGTGTCGATAGCTACGCCCGGGGCGGGCCAGGTAGCCAGCGGCTCGGCGGTCTCCTCGTCCGTCAGGGTGAGGCGGGCGCCGGGCATGTTCCCGTATGCGCCGACCCAGCGCCGGAACTTGTCCCGGGCCACCTCCTCGCGGTCCCACCAGCCGTGCTGCACCGGTCGGCCGCCGGATTCGAGCAGCAGGTGGTAGCGGCTGCCGGAGTCGCTGCTGTGTGGCTGGTCCGGCTCGCGGGCGGCCGGGGACGCGCTCGGGGCCCCTCGCCTCACCGGGAGAGTGGTCATGAGGCCCGGCGCAGGGGCAGGACGGCGGCCGGCCCGACGGAGCCGGGTCCGAACTTGTCGCGGATGCGGTCCATGGCCTGCTCGGCGACCAGGCGGGACTCCCGGGCGCCGTCCAGGCTGATCTGCTCGGCGACCTGGCCGGCGTCGATGAGGTCCTCGCCTTTCAGCACGATCCCGGTCAGGCGGGCGCGTTGCAGGCCGGCGGCGTCCATCAGCCGGTAGGCGACGGTGCGTACGTCGTCCTCGTGGGCGGAGGGTTCGGGCAGACGGCGCGTCTTCTCCCAACGGCTGCCGTCCGCGAAGCGCAGGGTCAGCGTGATCGCGCGTGCGGCCTGGCCTCGACGGCGCAGCTGCAGGCCGAGCCGGACGACGAGGTCGAGCAGAGCGGTCCGGACGACGGCGCCGTCCAGGGTGTGGCTCGCGAAGCGGTGGCGCACGGCGGCGGAGGCCGGCAGCGCCCGGGGGACGACGGGGCGCGGGTCGATGCCGCGGGCACGGGCGACGGCGAGCCGGCCGGCTGTCTTGCCCAGCAGACGCTGCACGGTCGCCGGGGAGACGGCGGCGAGCAGGCCGACCGAGTGGATGCCGTAGTCACGGAGCACGGCCGCATGGCGGGGGCTGATCCCGTGCAGGGCCTCCACCGGAAGCGGCGCGAGCCAGTCGGTGACCTGCTCGGGGGCGATGGCGAGGACGCCACCGGGATGAGTGATCTGGGCGGAGGCGGTGGCCGCGACGGTGATCGTGGGCCCGATGCCGACCCGGACGTCGACCCCGAGGTGCGAAATGGTCCGCACGCGCAGGACCTCGCCCAGATGAGCCGCGTCGGTGCCGTGATAGCGCAGGGCGCCTTTCAGCTCGACCAGGGCAGCGGACGGCGGCAGCGCCTGCACGACCGGCGACAGGCCGGCCAGCAGCTCCAGTACCCGCCGGTAGGTCTCTTCCGGCAACCGGTCCGGACAGCGCACATGCATCACCGTCGCCGGCGCGGTCCCGGTCTGCTTCCCGAAGTCGTTCACGGTGCTCACCTCCCACCCCTCACACTATCGAACAGAAAATCGAACACACGAGTACGGCGAGCACGGCTGTGCGCGTGGCGTCGGCCGTCAGGTGTGCTGGCCACAGGCGAGCTCGCCTGCACACGGGGCCCGATCAGGCGCTGACCGTAACCGGCTAGACCGCCTGACGCCGGCCGGCTGCTCTTCCTCAGGCGACGCGGGCGAGCCGGAAGTCACCGCCACCGTGACGGCTACGAAGACGCCGGAGCTGTCCGCCGTAGAGCAACGCTCCTTGGAGCCGGGCCGCAGCCGTGGAGGGCCCCGCACTCGGCGTCCGGGGTGGATGCCGGTGAGCCCGGCTGGAATCCAGCGGCTCTGAGCGCCCCCGCTGGATGAGGCCCCGGCCCCGCCGTCACGCGGCCGAGGCGACCAAGCGACGGAGCGTCGAGGGCTGTTCACGGCTATTTGCGATCGAGACCCCACGCACCCGTCGCCCCCCCCTTTGACACGCTCCGGCGCTGTCCGGGTGGGCCGAGCGCGCGGTCGGACGGCCCATTAGGCTGGGGCGCGCCGACGGGCGGTCGCCCGCCGCCCGGCGGGTGCGGTGCTCGTACGGCTGACCGGACCACCACACCAAAGGACGGCAACCGAGTGTCTTTCTTCACCATCGGCCACCGCGGTGTCATGGCCGCCGAGCCGGAGAACACCTTGCGCTCTTTCCTGCGGGCCGAACGCGAGGGGCTGGACGGCATCGAGCTGGACTTGCACCTGAGCAAGGACGGCGAGCTGGTCGTCATGCACGACGAGACGCTGGACCGTACGACGGACGGCTCGGGTCCGATCGCCGACCTGGAGTTGCGGAAGCTCAAGGAGCTCGACGCCGGCCTCGGTGAGCGCATCCCCACGTTCGGGGAGGTGCTGGACGCCGTCGGACCGACCCTGCCGATCCAGGCGGAGATCAAGAACGTGGCCGCTGCCCGGTCGCTGGCCAAGGTGCTCGCCGACCGCGACCTGCTGGACCGGGTCTCGGTGCTGTCGTTCCACGACGAGGCGCTGTCCGAGATCCACGACCTGCTGCCGCAGGCCCGCACCGTGCTGGTGGCAGGGGCCAGCGCGCACCGCGACACCTTCGTCGGCCGCGCTCAGAAGGTCGGGGCCACCCTGGTCAGCGTGGAGTTGCGGCAGCTGAACCAAGCCATCGTGGAGAAGTGCGGCGCCGCCGGCATCGATGTGATGGCCTGGACCGTCAACGACGAACGTGACCTGGCGCTGGCCCGGGCGCTCGGCCTGGTGGGCTGCGTGACGGATCAGCCCGGCATGAAGCGGCTGGTCGAGGCCACCGCCTGACTTCGGGGCCGGAACCGAGCAGCGCGCCGGGCCCGGATCACACCTGTGTCGGGACTCGGCCGGGAACCTGGAGAAAGTGGGGAAAGTGAGGAAAGCGGAGAAAGCACCGGCCGGCGTGGCCACCGGCCGGGGCTGACCCCATGGAACGTGTGGTGGTGAAGGGCGGTCGCCTACGCGGCGAAAGGCTCTGCGGGGCTTCAGCCGAACGATCGTCCCCGCAGGCAATAGGTGAGGCCCGGGGACACAGTCCCCTTCACCACCACGTCCCTCTCAACCACATTGAGCCGGTGCGCATTCCCCGGTGGCTCCGAGCCCTGGAACCCAGGCAGTCCGAGTTCGTCACCGGTGCGCGCGGCGGTTCGGGCTCAGGCGCTGCGGGGCCGGCGGCCTGCTGTCCTCTTCGTGGCCGACTTCTTCGTCGCGGCCTTCTTGGCCTGCGGCTTCTTCGCGGCGGCCTTCTTCGGCTGCGGCAGCTCGTGCACCTCGGCCGGGCCGGCGGGCTCTCCCCGGGAGGCCTTCGCCTTCGACACCGATTCCTGCAACGCGGCCATCAGATCCAGCACCGCGGCCGGCTCCTCCGGCTCCGGTGCCTGCGGCAGCGGCCTGTCCCCCCGCTTCGCCTCGATGATCTGCGCGATGGCCTCGGTGTAGCGGTCCTGGAACTCGGGGCCTTCCAGCTCCTCCACGGTCATGGTGTCCATGAGGGCGAGCGCGCCCTCGATCTCCGCCTCCGACACCTCGGCCGGCGGCGGGAGCAGTTCGGCGGGGTCGCGGATCTCGTCGGGCCACCGCATGGCGTGCAGGACCAGCACGTCGTCGCGGACGCGCAGCAGTCCGAGCCTCTCGCGGCCGGACCAGGCGTACTTGGCGACGGCCACCTTCGACGACCGTGACAGGGCCTGCACGAGCAGCTTGTAGGGCTTGGCCGCGACCTGGCCGGCGGGCTGGAGGTAGTAGCCCTCGGCGATCCGGATCGGGTCGACCGACCCCAGCGGGACGAACGCGTCGATCTCGATCGCCTTGGCCGTCGGCAGGGGCAGGTTGCTGAGATCCTCGTCGGTGATCGGGATGACCTGCGTCTTGGTCAGCTCGTAGCCCTTGCCGATCTCCTCTTGCGACACCTCGCGGTCCTCCAGCTCGCACACCTTGCGGTAGCGGACCCGCCCCTGGTCGGTCAGGTGGTACTGGTGGAACCGGATGGAGTGGTCCTCGGTGGCGCTGACGACCTGGATCGGTACCGTGACCAGGCCGAACGAGATCGCGCCGGACCAGATCGCTCGGGGCATGGCACACCTTCCACTCGCCCCGAGCACCTCCAGCCTAGGGACGTCACCCGCAACCCGCACATGTCCGCACCACCCCTCCCGGCTGGCGCGGAGTACGCATCGGGATCTGGCCTGGGCACACGGTCGGCCGGCCGCGCCCCGGTGCCGGACGGTCGGACAACCCGTTCGGCTCCGTGTGCGTGCGCCGGTGAGGGGCACCCGCCGTGTGCGTGGGTCACTCCCTCCGGGGTGAGTGTGCCGCGGCCGGTCCCCGAGTCCGGTCGCGGCACCCGCGTAGACCACGGTCAGGATGATCCCGAGCGCGGTGAGGTAGATGCCGGTGCCGTGTGCGGCCGGCAGTACCGGCTTGCCGGAGATGACGGTGGCGAGGAGGAACAGCACGGGCAGAAAGGCGTTGCCACCGAAGATGTCGCTGATGGCCGGCTGGTAGTCGCCGAGCTCCGATCACCCAGAGGACGGCGATCGCCACCGAGGCAGGGGCCAGGCGCACGGCGTGGAGGTTCGGGGAGAGCTGGGTGCCCATGACGACCACGGCCAGGACGACCACCACCATGGCCCCTCCAGCACCAGCTGCGGACTGGCCGCGAGGCGGGTCAGCGGGGCGCGCGGGCGGACCCCCGCGGCGTCCAGGACGGCCAGGACGATGGTCTGGATGGCGATGCCGCCCAGGATGTTGCCGACCGCTACGTCGAGCTTGCGGCCGCACCCCCTGTTCAGCGCAGGGCGATGAGCGCGATGGCGGCGGCCGCGCAGACCAGTCCGGCGGTCTGGCGGCGGGTGATCCGCTCGTGCAGGAAGGCCAGTGCCAGCAGCACGGGGATGGCCGGGTAGAGCGCGGACAGCACGGTGGCCACGGCCATCAACTGGTGCCGGGTCGCGGCGAGGTACAGCAGGATGGCGACCGTCCCGACCGCACCGGCCGCGGCGGCCACCGCCGTCAGCCGGCCGGACATCCTGACCGGCGCCCCGTACAGGACCAGCACCGCGGCGATCACCGCCACGGAGGCGATCCGGCTGACGACCACGGGCCACAGGCCGCCGTCCGCGCCCACCTGCGCCATCGCCAGGAACTGCACCCCGAAGCCGGCGCTCGCGACCAGCGCCGCGGGTACGCCGACGGTCACCGGCGGGCTGATCTCCCGGGGCCGGGCCGGTCCGGACGCCTGTGCGACGAGCCACAGCGCGGGGACGGCGGCCACGATGCCGACCCAGGCGACAGCGGCCGGGCGTTCACCCAAGAAGGCCACTCCCACCAGGACGGGGACAGCGACGGCCCCCACGTCGCTCACCGGTACGACGACGCTCATCTGTCCCTGTGACATGGCCCGGTACAGAAAGGCGACCCCCACGCCCGTGCCGACGCCCGAGAGCGCACCGAACCAGTAATCGCCGGCCGTACCGACGCCCCCGGAGGACGACAGCGCCGGCAGCACCACGACGGCGGTCCCGGCGAGCTGTGCGTACAGGGCTACGGTGATGCCGTCGGCTCTGCGGGAGACGAGCCCGTTCGCGAAGTGGGTCACGCCGAAGCAGAGCGCGGAGGCCAGCGCCAGGGTCTCACCCACGGGACCTCCCCGGGGGCCACGGTCCTTTCCTGGACGACGACGCATCGGAACGCAGAGGCATGGGGACGGCTGTACCCGGGATCCCGGTGATGATGGCACCCCCGAGGGCGTCGCGCCCCGCGTAACCTCTTCCTGTGCCGGACTCCCGCCTTCGTCGCGTCGCCGTCCTCGTGCTGGAGGGTGCGAAGCCGCTCGATGTCGGAATTCCCGCGCAGGTGTTCACGACCCGCGCGAGCATGCCGTACGAGGTGCGGGTGTGCGGGGCGACACCCGGTCTCGTGACCGGTGGCGATGGCCTCGCGTACTCCGTCGCCCATGGCCTGGAGGCGCTCGCGTGGGCCGACATCGTCTTCATCCCCGGCTACCGGTTCCCGGACCGCGACGACCCTCCGCGGGCCGTCATCGACGCGCTGGTCGCCGCCCACGACCGGGGCGCGCGGCTCGCCGCCATCTCGACGGGCGCCTTCGCGCTCGCCGCCACGGGCCTGCTCGACGGCAGACGCGCCACGACGCACTGGCACTACACGCGGGCGCTGGTGGCCAGGCATCCGCTCGTCCGGGTCGACGAGAACGTGCTCTTCGTCGACGAGGGCAGCGTGCTCACCTCGGCCGGCGCCGCCTCCGGCATCGACCTGTGCCTGCACATCCTGCGCGGCGACCTCGGAGTGGCCGCGTCCAACCACGCGGCCCGGCGTCTGGTCGCGGCCCCCTACCGCAGCGGCGGCCAGGCCCAGTACGTGCCGCGCAGCGTCCCGGAGCCGCTCGGCGAGCGGTTCGCCGCGACCCGCGAGTGGGCGCTGCACCGGCTCGGTGAGCCCCTCACCCTGGACATCCTGGCGCGGCAGGCGGGGGTCTCGCCCCGCACGTTCTCCCGGCGCTTCGTCGAGGAGACCGGCTACACGCCGATGCAGTGGGTGATGAGGGCCCGCATCGACCTGGCCCGTGAACTGCTGGAGCGCTCGCAGCGCAGCGTGGAACAGATCGCCGCCGACGTCGGGCTCGGCACCGGCGCGAACCTGCGTCTGCACTTCCAGCGCATCCTCGGCACCACTCCGAGCGAGTACCGGAGCACCTTCACCCGGGGCGAGTAGCCCGTCCGGCACCAGCGGCTGGCGGGATCCTTGCGGACCATGGCGATCCCGCCACTGTCGACGGCGCCGGCCGTGGGCGAGCCTGGTCGCGAAGGAAGGGACATCATTCATGACTCGCATCGCCATCAACGGATTCGGCCGTATCGGACGCAATGTGCTGCGCGCACTGCTGGAGCGCGACAGTGCTCTGGAGATCGTCGCCGTCAACGATCTGACCGAGCCCGCCGCTCTCGCCCGGCTGCTCGCCTTCGACAGCACGGCCGGCCGGCTCGGGCGCCCGGTGACCGTCGACGGGAACACCCTCGTCGTCGACGGCCGCCGGATCGCGGTGCTGGCCGAACGGGAACCGGCGCGGCTGCCCTGGGCCGAACTCGGTGTCGACATCGTCCTGGAGGCCACCGGCCGCTTCACCGCGGCGAAGGCCGCCCGCGCGCACCTCGACGCCGGCGCGAAGAAGGTGCTCGTCAGCGCGCCGTCGGACGGTGCCGACGTCACGCTCGCGTACGGGGTCAACACGGACGCCTACGACCCGGCCGTGCACACGATCGTCTCGAACGCCTCCTGCACGACCAACGCGCTCGCGCCGCTGGCCGCGGTCCTCGACGAACTCGCGGCATCGAGCACGGGTTCATGACGACGGTGCACGCCTACACGCAGGAGCAGAACCTCCAGGACGGCCCGCACCGCGACGCCCGCCGCGCCCGGGCCGCCGGGATCAACATCGTGCCGACCACGACCGGCGCCGCCAAGGCGATCGGCCTGGTGCTGCCGAACCTCGACGGCAAACTGTCGGGCGACTCGATCCGCGTACCGGTACCGGTGGGCTCGATCGTCGAACTCAACACGACCGTCGCCCGCGACGTGACGCGCGACGAGGTGCTGGCGGCGTACCGCGCCGCGGCGGAGGGCCCGCTGGCAGGCATCCTCGAGTACTCGGACGACCCGCTCGTGTCGTCCGACATCACGGGCAACCCCGCCTCGTCGATCTTCGACTCGGCCCTCACCCGGGTCGACGGCCGCCACATCAAGGTGGTCGCGTGGTACGACAACGAGTGGGGCTTCTCCCACCGCGTGATCGACACGCTGGAGCTCCTCGCCACCCGCTGACCGCGCCGGCCGGCGCCCCTCTTCCAGCTGTGCCGGGTGCTCTCGTGGGCCGATCGGGCCGACCAGAGCACCCGGTGCGCGCTCCAGCGTCACGCGGCCGTGGAGGAGGAGAGCACTCCGGCGGAGTCCGCCCAGTGAAGATCACCGCCCCCCGTGCCGACCGCTGCCGAGGGTGGCCGCCGGCTCACGCCGCCCCCGTGTCGGCGGACAGCCGGAAAATCAGCGCGCTCCGCCTTCCGTTCCCAGCGCCACGGTTTACCATTCAACTACATCCGGTGCCACGAGGAGGTCGCACCATGGCGGAGCTGGGTCTGGCCGACACGGTCGGCATCCTGCGGCAACCCGGCGTACGGACGCGGCACAGCAGCGCCGGACTCGGGTGGGAGCGGCTGTACCTCTCCACCCAGGTGGAGCAGCCCTATCGCGCCTCCTTCGATCCGGCGCCCACGCATCTGGTGATCCTGCACCTGAACGGCCCGGTCACCGTGCGGCGGGGACGGGGGGCGGGCACCCGGTCGCGGACGATCCCGGCCGGTGGGCTCTTCCTCCAGCCGGCCGGCCGTACCCTCGCCGTCGAACTCGGCGGCATGCTGGACACGGTCCACGCCTACCTCACCGACGACGCGCTGTGCGAGGCGAACGACGGACGGCCCGTGGAACTGTCCGAGGAACTCGGCGCGAATGATCCCCTGGCCGAGCAGCTGCTGCTCGCGCTGGCCGGGGCGGTGCGCTCCTGGGAGCCGTCGGCCCGCACCTACACCGACCACCTGACGGGGATGCTCGCCGCACAGCTCGCCCGCCGGCACGGCGCCCGCGACACGGCACCGGCGGACGGCCGGTCCGGACTGTCCGCACGCCGGCTCGCCGCCGTCCGCGAGCTGATGGAGGAGCGGCTGGCCGAACCGCTGCCGATCGCGGACCTCGCCGACGCGGCCTCACTGAGCCCCAGCCAGTTCACCCGGCAGTTCCGGGTGAGCACCGGACAGTCGCCGCACCAGTTCCTGCTCGCGCTGCGTCTGGAGCGGGCGTGCCGGCTGCTGCGCACCGGTACCGACCCGATCGCCGAGGTGGCCGTCGCCTGCGGGTTCTCCCACCAGGAGCACCTCACCCGGGTGATGCGGGCCCGGCTCGGCACCACCCCCGCCGCGCTGCGCCGCTCGGGCTGACCGGGGGGGCCGCGGCCCTCAGCGTTCCAGCACCAGCGCCAGTGCCTGGCCCACCCCGATGCACAGCGCCGCCAGCCCCGTGCCCGTGCCCGCCGCGGCCAGCTGGTGCGCCACCGCTCCCGTGATGCGCGCTCCCGACGCGCCCAGCGGATGACCGATGGCGATGGCGCCGCCGCGCGGGTTGACGACGGCCGGGTCCAGCTCGGGCAGGGCGGCGAGGCAGGCCAGCGCCTGGGCCGCGTACGCCTCGTTGAGCTCCACGGTGTGCAGATCGGCGGGCGCGAGAGCCGCCTTGGCGAGCACCTTGCGGATCGCGTCGACCGGCCCGAGCCCGAAGTACTGCGGCTCGATGCCCGTGACCGCCGCCGCCCGCACCCGCGCCAGCGGCTCGCGTCCGATCGCCGCGAGGCCCGCCTCGTCGGCGAGCAGCAGTGCGGAGGCCCCGTCGTTGAGCGGCGAGGCGTTGCCGGCGGTGATGGTGCCGTCCGTACGGAACGCCGGTTTCAGCCTGGCGAGGGCGTCCAGGGAGGTGTCGTCGCGGATGTTCTCGTCGCGCGGCAGGCTGACCTTCTCGACCGGGACGACCTCCCCGTCGTAGCGGCCCTCGCGCCAGGCGCGCGCGGCGTTGCGGTGGCTGGCGAGCGCGAACGCGTCCTGCGCCTCGCGGGTGACGGCGTACTTGGCGCCGACCAGCTCGGCGCTCTCGCCCAGCGGGATGGTCCACTCCCGCGGCATCCGCGGGTTGACCATCCGCCAGCCGAGCGTCGTCGAGTACAGCTGCTGGTCCTTCGCGGGGAAGGCCCGGTCCGGCTTGGGCAGCACCCAGGGTGCGCGGCTCATGGACTCGACGCCGCCCGCGATCACGACGGAGGCGTCGCCGAGTGCGACGGCGCGGGCCGCCTGGATGACGGCTTCCATGCCGGATCCGCACAGCCGGTTGACGGTGGCGCCGGGCACGCTGACGGGGAGGCCGGCGAGCAGCACGGCCATGCGGGCGACGTCGCGGTTCTCCTCCCCCGCGCCGTTGGCGTTGCCGAGCAGCACGTCGTCGACGCGCGCCGGGTCGAGGGCGGGGCTGCGGTCGAGGAGGGCGCGCAGCACACCGGCGGCCAGGTCGTCGGGGCGTACGCCCGACAGCGCACCGCCGTAGCGTCCGAAGGGGGTCCGGACGGCGTCGACGACGTACACGTCACGCGGTCGCTCGATCATGGAGGGCTCCTGGGTGGGGGCGGATGTCGTGGGGGCGGTCGGGCGTGTCAGGGCGCCTCGGGCGGGGCCGGGGTCAGGGGTGTCAGGGCGGCGACCTCGTCGGCCGTCACGCCCGGTGCGGTTTCCACGAGGACCAGTCCGTGCGGGGTGACGTCGAGCACGCACAGGTTCGTGATGATCCGGTCCACACAGCCGCGGCCCGTGAGCGGCAGGGTGCACTCCTCGACGATCTTGGAGGCGCCGTCCTTCGCTGTGTGCTCCATCAGTACGACGATCCGGCGGACCCCGTGGACGAGGTCCATCGCACCGCCCATCCCCTTGATCATCTTTCCCGGCACCGCCCAGTTGGCGAGGTCGCCGCGGACGGAGACCTGGAGGGCGCCGAGGACGGCGGTGTCGATGTGGCCGCCGCGGATCATGCCGAAGGAGAGCGAGGAGTCGAAGAACGACGCACCCGGGAGCACGGTGACGGTCTCCTTGCCCGCGTTGATGAGATCGGCGTCGACCTCGTCGGGCGAGGGATAGGGGCCGACGCCGAGCAGGCCGTTCTCCGAGTGCAGGACGACGTCGACGTCCGGAGGCAGGAAGTCGGCGACGCGGGTGGGCAGTCCGATGCCGAGGTTGACGTAGTCGCCGTCCCGCAGTTCGCGGGCGGCGCGGGCCGCCATCTCGTCCCTGGTCCAGCTCATCGTTCCCGCACCGTTCTCTTCTCGATTCCCTTGTCGGCCGCCTGACGCGGCGTCAGTGCCACGACGCGCTGCACGAAGACCCCCGGCAGGTGCACCTCGTCGGGGTCGAGCCGCCCCGGCTCGACCAGTTCCTCCACCTCGGCCACCGTGATGCGGCCGGCCATCGCCGCCAGCGGGTTGAAGTTGCGTGCCGCGCGGTGGAACACGAGGTTGCCGTGCCGGTCCCCGCGGGCGGCCCGGACCAGCGCGTAGTCGGTGGTGATGGCGTGCTCCAGGACGTGGTCGACGCCGTCGAAGGCGCGCACCTCCTTGGGCGGCGAGGCCACGGCGACCGTGCCGTCCGGGGCGTACCGCCAGGGCAGCCCGCCCTCCGCCACCTGTGTGCCGACGCCGGCCGTCGTGTAGAAGGCGGGGATTCCGCTGCCGCCCGCCCGCAGCCGCTCGGCGAGGGTGCCCTGCGGGGTGAGTTCGACCTCCAGTTCCCCGGCGAGGTACTGACGGGCGAACTCCTTGTTGTCACCGATGTACGAACCCGTGACCCGGCCGATGCGGCCCGCCGCCAGCAGGACGCCGAGGCCCCGCCCGTCGACCCCGCAGTTGTTCGACACGACCGCGAGGCCGGTCGCCCCGGTCGCGTACAGGGCGTCGATGAGGACCTCCGGGACACCGCTCAGTCCGAAGCCTCCGACGGCGAACGACTGTCCGTCCGTCACGTCCGCCAGGGCCTCACCGGCCGTGGCCACCACCTTGTCCATCGCGTCCTCCCCCTAACGCGCCAGGACGTGCCGGAGCGCGCCGAGGAGTTCCTCCCGCGCCGCCTCACCGGTGCCGGCGGCGGTGGCCCGGCGCCAGGCGACGTGGCCGTCCGGGCGCACCAGCAGCACGCCGTCCTCGGCGATCTCGCTGACGCGGCTCCATTCGCCGTAGGCGTCACGGCAGTCGTCGTCACCGACGCGTACCACGCGCAGCGGTACTCCGAGGGTGTCGCCGCAGGCGCGCGCGGCGGTCTCCCAGACACCGCCGGACAGGCCGGTCAGCACGGTGAAGACACCGTGGCCGACGACGTCCAGCGTGGAGACGCGCTCGCCCTGTGCGTCGACCAGCCAGGCGTGCGGCAGCTTGGCTCCCGGACGGGTCGTCGGCTGGTGCACCAACTCGCGGTCGGACGCCCACACTTCGGCCGGGCCGTCGTCGGGGAGCACCGCGGTGGAGACGTACCGCTGGTTCATCTCGACGCCGTGCGCGTTGAACTCGTAGTTCTTCAGCTGGATCGCCTCTTCGAGCCGCCGCCTCTTCTTGGCGCCCTCGGGTGTCCGCGCCCGTATCGCCGTGATCCCCTCGGCGATGGCCTGCGCGTCGCTGCCGCCGCCGACGCCCAGCACGTCGAAGATCGGCCCGAACTGGTCGCGGCTGAGGTTGGCGCGTTCGACGATCTGGCGCCCCACGGGGGCGCGTTCGGCCGTGTAGCTGTCGAGCAGCGCGGGCCCCGCCTCGCCGCGGACGACCATCGCGAGCTTCCAGGCGAGGTTGTACGCGTCCTGGACGGAGGTGTTGGAGCCGAGCCCGTTGGACGGCGGATGGCGGTGGACGGCGTCTCCGGCGCAGAAGACCCTGCCGGACGAATACGCCTCGGCGTAGGCGTGGTTGACGGTCCACAGCGAGGTCGACGTGATCTCCACCGGCAGGTCGGGGTCGCCGACGAGGTCGCGCACGATCGTGCGCGCGGCTTCCTCGTCGACCCGTGGCGGGGGCTGCTCTATGTCGTAGCCCCACACCAGCAGCCACTCGTTCCACGGGCGGACCATGCGGACCAGGCCCATGCCGATGCCGCCGGTGTCCGCGCCGGGTTGCAGCACCCAGTACAGGACGCTCGGGCGGTGGGCGCAGTACCGGCTGAGGTCGGCCTTGAAGACGATGTTCATGCTGCCGGCCTTGGCCATGCGGCCGGCGAAGGGAAGGCCGAGCTGCTCGGCGACCGCGCTGCGCCCTCCGTCGGCGCCGATCAGGTAGCGGGCCCGCACGGTGAACTCGTCACCCCGGACCCGGTCGCGCAGCAGGACGGTCACCCCGTCCTCGTCCTGGTCGAAGCCGACGAACTCGGTGTCGAAGCGGACCTTGGCGCCGCGGGCCGCCGCGTTGTCGACCAGGATCGGCTCCAGGTAGGTCTGCGGCAGGTCGATCATCTGGCAGGGGCTCGCGGCGGAGTACTCGGTGGCCGTCGCCGGGCCGGTGCCCCAGCTGCGGATGCGGCCGATCTCGTCCCCCGTGAGCGCGGTGCACAGCACGGTGTCCCCCATGAGGTGGGAGGGGCTGCCGAGGGCCAGCGCCTCCGACTCGACGCCGAGGTCGCGCAGGACCTCCATGGTGCGCTGGTTGGTGATGTGGGCCCGCGGCGTGTTGGCGAGCCACCCGTACTTCGTCACGAGCAGGGTGCGGATGCCGTAGGTGGCCAGCAGCAGGGCGGCCGAGCCGCCTGCGGGGCCGCTGCCGACGACGAGGACGTCGGTGTCGTACGCGTCGAGCGGGTCGGTGGTCGTCATGGGTGGGAGCTCCTCGGTCATCCGGCCAGCGGGGCGAGTCGGAAGGTGTAGTCGAGCCGGCACCACTCGCCGTCGACCGGGCGGCCGTCGGGGGTGGGACCGGATCGCGGTGCGAAGTCGACGACGAGTTCGTCCTTGACGCCGAAGACGGTGTCGCCGTCCAGGTACGCTCCGCCGGCCACGAACAGCTGCGTGACGAGCCGGCGGTGGCCGGGCGCGTCGAACATGAAGTGGAGGTGGGGTGCGCGGTAGGGGTGGCGTCCGACCGCGTCGAGCATCTGGCCGACCGGCCCGTCGGCCGGAATCGGGTAGTGCGCGGGCAGGATGGACCAGAACGTGACCCGCCCCCGGGTGTCGCTGCGCAGGCGGGCCCGCAGCACCGGTCCCTCCAGGTCGGGGAGCTGGACGTCGTAGAAGCCGTCCTCGTTGGACTGCCACACGTCCACCACCGCGTCCTTGACCGGCTCGCCGTCGGTGTCCGTGACCCGTACGTCCACCCACAGCGGAGTGCCGTGCAGGCCGCCGGAGATGTCGCTGCCGAGCGGGGTCTCGGGCGGGCCCTCCACGTAGAAGGGGCCGAGCACCGCGGACGGAGTGGTGTCGGGCGTGCGGGAGTTGGTGAGCAGGTCCACGGCGCTGGAGACGCCGAGCGTGTCGGACAGCAGCACGAACTCCTGGCGGGTGGGGCCGCAGATCTGTCCGGTACGGGTGAGGAAGTCGATGGCGTACTGCCACTCGGCGTCGGTGACGTCGTTGTCCGCGACGAAGGTGTGCAGGTGCCTGACCAGGTCGGTCATCAGCGTACGGACCCGGGGGTCGGGGGTCCGCGCGAAGCTGGCCACCACCTCCTCGGTGAGCCGGGCCAGTTTGGCCTGCGTCGAGGGCGGCCCCTGGGGGCGGCGCCCGTGCCAGGCGCCGGCCAGCAGTTCGCCGATGCCCTCGCCGGTCAGCTCGCGCGGGTTGGGGTACGGCGTCGAGACGGCCAGTTCGGCCGCGCCTGCGAGGTCGGACTCCGCCATGCCGAGATCGCGCAGCGAGGTGGGGCCGCCCAGGGAGGCGATCAGGTCGTACACGCCGCTCGGGGCGTCGGGCACGCCCAGGGCGTCGGCGATGCGGCGCATGACCTCGGGGACGGCGGGTGCGTTGTAGGCCATGGCGTGCGGCAGCACGACGGTGTGGGTCTCGGCGTGCGGCAGGCCGAAGCTGCCGCCGAGGGTGTGGCACAGCTTGTGATGCAGGCCCATGCCGACCGTGGCGAGGCAGGTCCCGGCGAGCCAGGCGGCGTGCAGCAGGCCGGCCCGGGCCTCCGGGTCGGCCGGGTCGGCGGCCAGCCGGGGCAGTGCCCGGGCGATGCCCGAGATCGCGTCGAGGGCGTGCCGGTCCGTCACCGGGTTGGCGTCGGCCGAGTAGAGGGCCTCGACGGCGTGCGCGAGGGCGTTGACGCCGCTGGTCACCGTCATGGGCAGGGGCAGCGTGCGGGTGAAGTCGACGTCGTAGACGACCGTCTCGGGCAGGATCGCCGGGGACGACCGGGTGACCTTGCGCCCGTCCCGGGTCTCGCCGAGCACCGGGGTCACCTCGGAACCGGCGTAGGTGGTCGGCAGGATCACCTGCGGGAGGTCCGTACGCAGGGCGAGCGCCTTGGACAGGCCGGTCGTGGAGCCGCCGCCGACGGCCACGATCACGTCGGCCGAGACCCGCGTGAGCACGTCGAGCGCCTGCTCGGTCACCTCGACCGGGGTGTGCATGGCGGCACCGTCGAACTCCGCCACGACGAGGCCGGCGAGGGCCTCGCGGACCCGCGTGGCGGTCCGGGCCAGGTGCTGGCCGGACAGCAGCAGGACACGGGAGCCGCCGAGCCGCTCGACCTCCTCACGGAGCCGGCCGACCGTGCCGGGTCCGAAGACGACCCGTGAGGGACGGGATGTGTAGACGAACGTCCGCATTGACTTCTGCCTCCGCCTGTCATCCGGTGGGCGCCGATCGGTTGGACACCATGTGTGCCGATCGGTTGGACACCGAGTGTGCGGAGGAGGGCGGTGCGTCGTCCTGCACGATGCGCGCGCCGCGCTGCACGAAACGCGCGTGTGTTCCGTAGTCGGCGTCGCATCGCGCACACGGGGACGGCGCCCGTGCGTTGTCCGGCGCCAGGAGCGCCGGTCGTCCCGTCCGGTGCCCGCGCCCGCCGGGCTCCGGCATCACACCGCCCGACCGCGGGGGGCCGGGTGCGGGACGCGTACGGCGGTCGCGGACGGTGGCGTCCAGGTCAGCCAGAGCCAGCGCATGCGAGGCGCGGAGGCCGCTGACCGCTGGGCAGGGTGCGGGCGGCCTCGGCCAACGGTGCGCACAGCTGGTGCAGCCCGGCGAACGCCGCGGCGCGCACGGTGCGGCACCCCGGTGCCCGGCTCGCCAGGTACTCCGACAACGCGGTCCTGCCGATCCCGGCCTCGCCGCGCAGGACGAGCAGTCGACTGTGCCCTTCCCGGACGCTCGTCACCGGCTGATCGAGTGATACGCGCTCGCTGCGGCGGCCCCGCGGACCGGCCACGTGATCACTCCTCCGCCTTGCCACCGCCGCCGGACGGCACCGCCGGTCCAACGAGCGGGCCGCCCCACGAACGGCTCTCGCCGGCTCCGCGGGGCAGTCTCCGGGTCCGGGTCCGGGTCCGGCAAGGCTGGATCGAGTACTCGGGATCCCTCGCAGCCGGCCGCCCCGGGCACCGGGGCGGCTCCCACCAGCGGCCCGACCACGGCTGGGCGCGCGATCGGCTCCGGCCGCGGCGAGGGCGGTCAGGCCGCGGCCGGGGCGGGCGGGACACGGGCGATGCAGTCAGGACGCGGCGGGGACCGCCACGTCGAGGCCGCGCGAGGCGACGAGCTGCGCACTGCCGTCGGCCAGGCGGTAGCACAGGCCCACCACGGCGACCTCGCCGGCGGCGACCTTCTCGGCGAGCACCCGGGAGCGGTCAAGCAGCAGGTCGACGGTGTGCCTTATGTGCTCGGCGAGGATCTCGCCCGGCTCGACCCGTCCGGCGGCCCGCGCCGCCAGCACGCTCGGGGTCACCCGTTCGACGACGTCCCGGACGTACCCGGCCGGTGTCATGCCGTCCTCCAGGGCGGCGCAGGCCGCGCCGACGGCACCGCACGAGTCGTGACCGAGCACCACGACCAACGGGCAGCCCAGCACGTCCACGCCGTACTCGATGCTGCCCAGCACTTCCGCACCCACCACGTGGCCGGCGGTGCGCACGACGAACAGGTCCCCCAGGCCGCGGTCGAAGATGATCTCGGCGGCCAGCCGGGAGTCGGAGCACCCGAACAGCACGGCGAAGGGCTGCTGGGACGGGGCGATCTCGGCGCGGCGGGTGGCGTCCTGGTTCGGGTGTTCCGGTGTCCCTGCGACGAAGCGCTGGTTACCGTTCAGCAGCAGCTCGAAGGCCTCGCGGGGCGTCGGGGTCTTGATCTCGGTCATGACCGCAGCTTAGAACCCGGCACCGGACGGCGCACCGCCTGGTCCCCCGGTCATCGGCGGGTCGGCCGACGCCGGTGGCTCGGGACCGTGCCCGGGTGCCCGGCCGGGGTGCTCCCGGTCCGGAGCCCGAGGTGGGGGCGGTGGCGGGAGTGGCCGGGCCTCGGCCCTCCTCCGCCGAGCCGCCGGCGCTGCCCGGCCGCGCAGATGGCGGGCGCGGACGGGGGGCGAGCCGTAAGTTGAGGGTGAGGGCTGTTGGGGGCGGAAGGGGGTGCCACCGATGGCATCGCGGGTTGACCACGCGGCGCTGTTCGCCGCCACACCGAGCCCGTACCTGGTACTCGGCCCGGACCTGATCATCGTCGATGTGAACCAGGCCTATCTGGCGGCCACCGAACGCACCCGTAAGGACCTGCTCGGTCGGCACATCTTCAGCGCGTTCCCCGACAACCCCGCCGATCCGCACGCCGACGGGGTCCGCAACGTCGACGCCTCCCTGCACCGGGTCCTGGCCACCAGGCGGCCCGACACGATGGGCCTGCAGAGGTACGACATCCCCCTCGTGGACCGGCCGGGCGTCTTCGAGGAGCGGTGGTGGTCCCCGGTGAACACCCCCGTCCTGGGTCGGGACGGGCAGGTGGCCTACATCATCCACCGGGTCGAGGACGTCACCGCCTTCGTCAAGGCCCACAAGGCCACGCAGCCCGTCGGCGTCCGGGTGGGCCAGTCCCTGGAGGAGACCCAGGCGCTGGAGGCCGAACTGTACGCGCGGGCGCGGGAGCTGCAGCGGCTGAACGAGGAGCTGCGCCAGGCCCACACGCGCGAACGCGAGGTCGCCCTGACCCTCCAGGAAGCCATGCTCCACGCGCCCGACCTGGCCCAGCACCCGCACGACGTGACGGTGCGCTACCTGCCCGCGACGGGCTCGCTCAACGTGTGCGGCGACTGGTACGACGTCGTCGACATCGCAGCCGACCGGCTCGCGCTCGCTGTCGGCGATGTCATCGGCCACGGCCTCCAGGCCGCCGCCGTCATGGGCATGCTCCGCAGTGCCCTGTCCGCGGCCACCCGCGCCCTGGAACGCCCCGCCCAGGCACTGGAAGTCCTCGGCCTGTACGCCCGGTCCATCGAGGACGCTCTGGGCACCACCGCCGTCCAGGTGCTCACCGACACCCGCAGCCGTCTGATCACCTACAGCAACGCCGGCCACCCGCCGCCGGTGCTCCTCCATCCCGACGGCACCAACGAACTGCTCGACCAGGCCACCGACCCGCCGCTCGGCGCCCGCCCCCAGCACGTCCCCCGCCCGCAGGCCAGCCTGTCCTACAAGCCCGGCGACACCCTCGTGCTGTACACCGACGGGCTGATCGAGCGCCGCGACGAGGACATCGACGCCGGCCTGGGGCGCCTGACCGACGTCCTCGGCGAGTGCGGTCGCCTCGGCACCGAGCAACTCGCCGACACGGTCCTGGCACGCCTCGGCGTCGCGAGTGGCGGCCGGGACGACATCGCGCTGATCGTCGCCCGGCTCTGACCGGCGAGCCGTGCGGGCGAGTGCCCCACGGTCGCCGGGGCGTGGCCGGGCACCGGCCGGCCTCGTCCTCCCCCGGGCTCCTCCTCACGGGCGCCGTGACGACGTCAGCTCAGGGTGGCCAGCAGGCGCAACCGCTCCGCGGACGGGGTGCCCTCCGGTGCGCCGCTGAAGATGATGCGCACCCCGGGATCATCGGTCAGCCGGACCACTTCCTCGTCGAGCGTCATGCTGCCGACCTGCGGGTGGCGGTACTCGCGCCGCGAGGGCAGGCAGTCGCTGACCGGGTGCTCGGACCAGATCCGCACGAAGTCCGGGCTGTGAACGCTCAACTCGCCGATCAGCGCGTGCAGTCGCTGATCGTCCGGGTGATGGGCCGCGGCGTGACGCAGGTAGGCGGTGAGGTCTTTGGCCTGCGCTTCCCAGTCCGGGAAGAGATCGCGGGCCGATGGGTCGAGGAAGGTGATCCGGGCGATGTTCGGGCGGGGCGCACCGGAGGCGGCGTCCTGGGGTGCGGGCAGGTTCCACAGGGCGTACCCGAGCCGGTTGCCACCCAGGAGGTCGGCGCGCCGGCCCACGATGATCGCCGCCTGGCTGCCCGCGGCCTCGACGAGGGCCTGGACCGCGGGGCGCACCCGTTCCGGCTCGCCCAGCCGGCTGCCGGCCCTGCCGGGCCGGGCCAGCCTGACGAGGTAGGCGCGCTCGTCGGGGGTCAGTCGGAGGACGTCGGCCAGGGAGTCCAGGACCGAGTCGGAGACCTGATGGCTCTCGCCCCGCTCCAGGCGGGTGTAGTAGGTCACGCTGATGCCCGCGAGATGGGCCAGTTCCTCGCGCCGCAGGCCGGGCACGCGGCGCTGTCCGCAGGACGGCACACCCGTCTCCTCGGGGGTGAGCGCCGCCCGCCGGCTGCGCAGGAACGCCCCGAGTTCCATGGACGACGACCAGGTGCTGCTCATGCGTCGAGTGTCGCAAACAAGCCCAGCGCCGTGCCTGTCCATGGCATGGTCTGGTTGGCCGCCCGGCCCTGTCGGACGGTGGGGTCATGAACGACACACCTTCCTCCACGAGCACCGCCGCGAGCGCCTCCGCACCGCACCCGAGGGCCGAAGAGGGTCTGACCGTCGTCACGGCTGCCACCAGCGACACGGGCTCCGCCGTCGTCCGGGCCCTGCTGGACAGCGGGTCGGCGGTCGTGGCCGTGGGCCGCGATCCCGAACGGCTCCGGCCCTACGCCGAGCGCGGCGCCCGGACCCACGTCAGCCCCCTCGACGACGCGGACCGGCTGTCCGCGGCCCTGCGCGGCGCCACTGGCGCGTTCGTCATGCTGGCACCGGGCATCCTCCCGACCAGTACGGACTTCCAGGCCTATCAGCGGGCTCTGATCGCGGCGCAGGCGCAGGCCGTGCAGGAGGCCTACCGGCACGGCTCCCTTCGTCGTGTGGTGACGTTGAGCGGCTGGGCCGCGAACCACCCGGATGCGCGCGGGCCGGTCTGGGGGCTGAGGCGGCTGGAGGAGGCGATCGACGCCACCGGGGTGCCGGCGGTCCATCTGCGGGCGGGTTCGTTCATGGAGAACCTGCGGGCCGACATCAGCGCCATCCGGGCCACCGGTACCACGGGCGGTCTCGTTCCTCCGGACCTCCCCCTCCCGATGATCACCACCGCGGACGTCGGGCGGGTCGCCGCGGAGTTCCTGCGGGGTGAGCGCGCCTTCGTCCCCGGCCCGGTCGAGGTGGCCGGCCCCGCCGACCGGACCCTGGCCGAGGCCACCCGTCTGATCGGGGCCGCCGTGGGAGCCGACGGCGCCCGGTACGTTCCCCGCTCCCCCGGCGCCGTGCGCGCCGCGTTGATCGAGGCGGGCTTCAGCACGCACATGGCCGAAGGCGTCGTCGACATGACGCTCGATGTGGCGGAGGGACGCATCCGGCTGCTGGGTACGGGCCGCACGATCACCACTGCCACCACTCTCGAACAGTTCCTCGCCACCGCCACCGCCACCGCCTGACCGCCCGCCCCGCACACACACGGGACAGCTCGACGACTCGGAGGCGGCTGGCCCGTCCCTCACCGACCGACACACTCACACCTGGAGAAAGCACACCCATGTCCAGCACGTCGCCACGCCAGGCACCCGGCTTCCAGAGGTTCCACCTCGGCAGCCTCCTGGTCACAGCGCTGTACGACGGATACGTCCCCATCCTCGCCGAGGACCTGCGCTCAGAGCCGCAGGACGAGATACGCCGACGCCTGGCCGAGGCGTACCTGCCGGAGGAGGGCGACCTCCATACGGCCGTCATCGGGTTCCTCGTCGAGTACGAGGGCGGGCGGGTCCTCGTCGACGCCGGCAGCGGCGGCACGCTCGGCCCCTCGACCGGACACCTGCTGGACGGACTGTCCGCCGCCGGAGTGGCGGCCGATGACATCGAGCACGTGCTCCTCACCCATCTCCATCCCGACCACTGCGGCGGTCTCGTCACCGACGACGGCGAACCCGCCTTCCCGCACGCCACGGTTCACGTCGCCCGCGCCGAGGTCGACTACTGGCTCGACGAGAAGCTCGCACGGGCCGAGGGCGTGCAGAGGACGATCCACGAGTCGGCGATGGCCGCCCTCGCTCCCTACCGCGGGGCCGGCCGGCTCGACGCGTTCGACGAACTCCACGCGCTGCCGGGCGTGCGCTCCCTCGATCAGCACGGGCACACCGCAGGACACAGCGGCTATCTGTTCGGCGAGGACGACCAGCCCGTGCTCTTCTGGGGTGACACCGTCCACAGCCACACCGTCCAGCTGCCGTGTCCTCACGTGTCGATCGCCATCGACAGTGACGCGTCCGCTGCTGTCGAGGCGCGCGTCGGGGTACTGGACCGGGTGGCCGCCCACGGATGGTGGGTCGGGGCGGCCCATCTGCCCTTCCCCGGGCTCGGCCACCTCCGCCGCGCCGGCGACGGCTACGACTGGGTGCCGATTCACTTCAAGCCGCTCATCGCTCCCACCGGCGACGGGGTGGCCGGGCCTGGTCGACGCGCCGGTGGAGTTCCACGGCCACTGGGGCGGCGGTGAAGACGGAGGAGTACGTGCCGACCGCGAGGCCGATGAGCAGGGCCAGGGCGAAGTCGGTGAGCGAGGACCCGCCGAGCACGGCGAGCGCGGTGAGGATGAAGGCGGCGCCCATGCCGGTGTTCACGGTGCGGGGCAGGGTCTGCAGGATCGCCTGGTTCGCGATGCCGGGCAGCGGTGCTCCGGTGGCTTTGCGGGCCAGTTCCCTGACGCGGTCGAACAGGACCACGGAGTCGTTCACCGAGTAGCCGATGACGGTGAGCAGGGCCGCCAGGAACACTCCGTCGACAGGCTTGCCGAGCCAGGCGAAGACGCCGACGAGTACGACCACGTCGTGGGCGAGGGCCGTGACCGCGGCGGTGCCGAACAGCAGGCGGAAGCGCGCCGCCAGGTAGACGAGCTGCGCGCCGAGGGCCACGGCGAGCGCGATCAGGGCGCCGCGGCGCAGCTCCTGTCCGAGGCTGGGGCCGATCAGTTCGTCACGGACCTTGTCGGCCCCGCCGGCGAGGTCGCGTACGGTGCCGGTGACCGCGGTCTCCTCGGCGTTGGTCAGCTGCCCGGTGCGCACGGTCAGGCCGCTGTCGCCGGACGACTGCACGACGGCCCGGGGGAATCCGGCCTCCGCGAGCGCGGTGCGGGCCCGGTCGGCGTCGACGGGGGCGCCGGTGGCGTACTCGATGAGGCGGCCACCGGTGAACTCCACACCGAGGTCGAGACCCCGCACCGCGATGCCGGACGCGGCCAGCACGAGCACGGCGGCGGACGCGGCCAGCCAGCGGCGCGGGTGGCGCATGAGGTGGGGGTCGCGCCGGGCGAGCCGGTCGCGGACGGCGCCCGTGGTCGCGATGCCGGTGAGGCGGGGTCGGCGGCGCAGGGCGGGGCGGCCGGCGGCGTACTCGGCGAGCACCCGGGTGATCACCAGGGCGCTGAACAGGGAGGCGAGCACGCCGATGCCGAGGGTGACGCCGAAGCCGCGCACGGGACCGGACGCGAGGAAGAACAGCAGAGCGGCGGCGATCAGCGTGGTGATGTTGGAGTCGGCGATCGCGCTCAGGGCGTTGCGGAACCCGGCCGCCAGCGCCGAGCGGGCACTGGGGCGGCGGCGGGCGGCGTACTCCTCGCGGGCCCGTTCGAAGACCAGCACGTTGGCGTCCACGGCCATGCCGATCGCCAGGACGAACCCGGCCAGGCCCGGCAGGGTCAGGGTGGCGCCGAGCACGGCCAGGGCGGCGTAGGAGACCAGGCCGTAGCAGACCAGGGCGACGGCGGCCAGGACCCCCATCAGCCGGTAGACGGCGATGATGAAGAGCGAGGTCAGCACCGTGCCGATGGCCGCCGCCCAGGCGCTGGCCGTGATGGCCTGCGCGCCCAGGGTCGGGCCTACGGTGCGCTGTTCGACGGTCTCGACCGGCACGGGCAGGGCCCCGCCGTTGATGAGCAGGGAGAGCTCGCGGGCCTCCTCGGCGCCGAAGGAGCCCGTGATCTGCGTGGCGCCGTCGCGGATGCCGGTCCGGCACGCGACGGACCGGTCGACCTGCGGTGAGGAGATGACCTTGCCGTCGAGGACGATGGCGACCCGCCGCGCGGGGTCGCCCGGCGGGCGGCAGGCGGCCTCGCCGGTGAGCCGGGCCCAGCCGTCGCGGCCGGCGCCCTCGAAGCCGACGGTGACGTGCCATCCGGCGCCGCCCTGCTGGTCGAAGCGGGCGGCGGCTTCCTTGACGTGCGCGCCGGTCAGGGCCGCGGCCCCGAGGTGCAGCGGCGTGCCGGACTCATCGGGCAGGACGCGTTCCCGGGGCCGTTTCGGCAGGGGCCGGGAGCCGTCGTCCGCGCTGTCAGCGGTGCCGAGCACCGGGTGGAAGGTGAGCTGCGCGGTCCGGCCCAGGACGTCGGCGGCCTTCTTCGGGTCCTGGACGCCGGGCAGTTCGACGAGGATCCGGTCGTCGCCGGAGCGGACGAGGGTGGGTTCGGCGACGCCGAGCGCGTCGATGCGGCCACGCAGCACCTCCAGCGTGCGGTCGGTGGCCGCGCGGTCGGCGTCGGTGGTGGCGGTGGACCGGGTCTGAAGGACGATCTGGGTGCCGCCGCGCAGGTCGAGTCCGAGGCGGACCGGCACGGTGACGGCGATGTACAGGGATACGGCGATCACGGCGAGGGCGAGCAGCGCTCTCACCCGCAGGGAACGGGTCAAGGGGGGCCTCCGGCAGGCACACCACGGCCGCGGCGGCGGCCCGAGAGGGGCGCGGCCGGGGCGAGGTGGGCGGTGAGCGTAAAGGGGGTGGTGTCAGGCGCCGGAGGCCTCGGGCGGTGCCCGTCCGCGGTCACGGGGTGCGTGAGGGTCCGAGGAGGGGATGTGCCCGGTCGGCTCCGCGAGCCGTGCCGGGTGGGGCGGGGTGACGGTCGTGCCCTGGGGGCAGCCCGCGAGGTGGCAGCGCGGAGCGGGATGCTCGCGGTGCGGCTCCTGGCGCGGTGCCGCCCGGACGGCGCAGACGGGGTCGCACCCCTCGTCG
>NZ_JBEXKG010000031.1:0-63709 GCF_040609555.1 Streptomyces sp. NPDC004658 | reverse complement strand
CCGGTGGGCCATGGGCGACAGCGAGGAGCGGCGAACACGGCCAGCCGGTGGAGCTGACCGTCTCCCCGGCCGGCGGCGGCGAGCCCCGGCACACGGTCGTCATCCCCATCGCCGACGAGGAGCCCCTGCGCTACCACGCCTGGGTCGCCGGCCGCCGCGCCCACGTCCACGCGGCCTCCGCCGGCCGCCTCGGCTACCTCCACGTCCCGGACATGCAGGCCCCCGGCTGGGCCCAGATCCACCGCGACCTGCGGGTCGAGGTCGCCCGTGAAGGCCTGGTGGTCGACGTCCGCGAGAACCGGGGCGGCCACACCTCCCAGCTCGTGGTCGAGAAACTGGCCCGCCGGATCATCGGCTGGGACCTCCCGCGCGGCATGCGCCCCACCAGCTATCCCCTGGACGCCCCGCGCGGCCCGGTCGTCGCCGTCGCCAACGAGTTCTCCGGCTCCGACGGCGACATCGTCAACGCGGCGATCAAGGCCCTGGGCATCGGCCCGGTCGTCGGCACCCGCACCTGGGGCGGCGTCATCGGCATCGACAGCCGCTACCACCTGATCGACGGCACTCTGGTCACCCAGCCGAAGTACGCGATGTGGCTGGAGGGCGTGGGCTGGGACGTGGAGAACCACGGCGTGGACCCGGACGTGGAGGTCGTGCAGAGACCCCAGGACTGGGCGGAGGGCCGCGACGCCCAGCTGGACGAGGCCGTCAGGCTCGCGCTGGAGGCACTGGGGGAGCGGCCCGCGAAAACCCCGCCGGGCATGCCCGCCTGACCGACTACGATGCCCAGGGTATTGATCACAGGAGGCACACCCATGGCCGGAGAGCCGCAGAACGACTGCCTGTTCTGCAAGATCGTCGCGGGCGAGATCCCGGCGACGATCGTCCGCGAGACCGAGACGACCGTGGCCTTCCGCGACATAAACCCCCAGGCCCCGACCCACGTCCTGGTGATCCCGAAGGCCCACTACGAGAACGCGGCCGAGCTCGCCGCGGGCGCCCCGCAGATCGCGGCCGACGTCCTCGCCGAGACCAAGGCCGTCGCCGACGAGGAGAAGCTCGACAGCTACCGCCTCGTCTTCAACACGGGCAGCGGCGCCGGCCAGACCGTCTGGCACGCCCACGCCCACGTCCTCGGCGGCCGCGGCCTCCAGTGGCCCCCCGGATAGGCGATGTCCGTACGCGAGTTGGTGGTCCTCGGCACCGCCAGCCAGGTCCCGACCCGGCACCGCAACCACAACGGCTACCTGCTGCGGTGGGACGGTGAGGGCATCCTGTTCGACCCCGGCGAGGGCACGCAGCGGCAGATGCTGCGCGCCGGGGTCGCCGCCCACGACCTGAACCGGATCTGCGTCACGCACTTCCACGGGGACCACTGCCTCGGTCTCGCCGGGGTCATCCAGCGGATCAACCTCGACCAGGTGCCGCACGAGGTCACCGCGCACTACCCGCGCTCCGGCCGGCGCTTCTTCGACCGCCTGCGCTACGCCACCGCCTACCGCGAGACGGTCGGCGTCACCGAGGCGCCGGTCGCCGCCGACGGCATTCTCGCGGTGACCCGGTCGTACACGCTGGAGGCCCGCAGGCTCTCGCACCCGATCGAGTCCTACGGCTACCGCCTGATCGAGCCCGACGGCCGCCGCATGCTGCCCGACCGGCTCACCGCGCACGGCATCGAGGGCCCGGACGTGGGCCGCCTCCAGCGCGAGGGCCGGCTCGGCGACGTGACCCTGGAGGACGTCAGCGAGGTGCGGCGCGGGCAGCGGTTCGCGTTCGTCATGGACACCCGGCTGTGCGACGGCGTGCACGCGCTCGCGGAGGGCTGCGACCTGCTCGTCATCGAGTCCACCTTCCTCGACGAGGACGTGGAACTCGCCATCGAGCACGGGCACCTGACGGCCGGCCAGGCCGCGGCCGTCGCCCGGGACGCCGGCGTGCGGCATCTCGTCCTGACCCACTTCAGCCAGCGGTACACCGACCCGGAGGAGTTCGAGCGGCAGGCGCGGGCGGCGGGCTTCACGGGAGAGCTGACCGTCGCGTACGACCTGCTGAGGGTGCCGGTTCCGAAACGGCGGTAAAGCACCCGTACGATGCTTTGATGCCCCTCCCGAAAGCTGAACTGCACCTCCATATCGAAGGCACCCTGGAGCCGGAGCTGGCCTTCGAGCTGGCCGCCCGCAACGGGGTGACCCTCCCGTACGCGGACACCGACGCCCTCCGCGAGGCCTACCGCTTCGAGGACCTCCAGTCCTTCCTGGACCTCTACTACGAACTGATGGCCGTCCTGCGCACCGAGCAGGACTTCGCCGATCTGGCCCACGCCTACCTCGCCCGGGCCGCCGCGCAGGGCGTCCGGCACGCGGAGATCTTCTTCGACCCGCAGGCCCACCTGGCCCGGGGCGTGGCCATGGGCACGGTCGTGGAGGGGCTGTGGCGGGCGCTCGGCAGCAGCGAGGCCGACCACGGCGTCTCCACCAAGCTGATCATGTGCTTCCTGCGGGACGAGTCCGCCGAGTCGGCACTGGCCACCCTCGAGGCCGCGAAGCCGTACCTGGACCGGATCACCGGGGTGGGCCTGGACTCGGCCGAGGTCGGGCACCCGCCGGTGAAGTTCCGGGAGGTCTACGAGGCCGCCGCCGCGCTCGGACTGCGCCGGGTCGCGCACGCCGGTGAGGAGGGACCGCCGGAGTACATCACCGAGGCGCTGGACGTGCTCGGCGTGGAGCGCGTCGACCACGGCCTGCGCTGCGTGGAGGACCCGGCGCTGGTCGAGCGGCTGGTCCGGGAGCGGATCCCGCTCACGCTGTGCCCGCTGTCCAACGTCCGGCTCCGGACCGTCGACACCCTGGCCGACCACCCCCTCCCCGCCATGCTCGACGCCGGCCTGCTGTGCACGGTCAACTCCGACGACCCCGCCTACTTCGGCGGGTACGCGGGCGACAACTACGCGGCCGTGCACCAGGCCCTGGGGCTGTCCCGGGACCGGCTGCGCGACCTGGCCCGCAACTCCTTCCTCGCCTCCTTCCTGGACGACGACGAGGAGCGCAGGGCCCGGTACATCGCCGAGGTGGACGCCTACGAGTTCGGGGACGCGGTGTCGTAAGCGCGCCGCGCGGGCACGGCGGGCGTCTCCACCCGGACTTCCACGACCGGGAGTTCCGCGACCGGGGTCTCCGCGACCGGGGCTCCGGCCGGGACCTCCACGACGGGCAGGGGGCGCCTGCCCGTCCGCAGGGCCACCGCCGTCATCGGTACGGCGACCAGCAGCAGCCCGGCGCCGAGCACCCGCCCCATCGCCGGGAAGCCCGCCCCGGCCGCCAGCACACTGCCGGCGAGCGGACCCGCCGCCGTGCCCAGCGAGGACGCCGAGCCCACCAGGACCGTCCAGCGGCCCCGCGGGTCCAGGGACGCGGCCAGCGCGATGACGTAGGACAGCACGACCGGGTAGAGCAGGTTCCAGGCGATCTCGCCCCCCGCGAACGCGCCCAGGTCGGTGGCCGCGGCGCTGAGCGCGATGCAGCCCGCGATGAGGGCCGTACCGGCGCCGATGGGCAGGGCCCGGCCCAGCCGCGGGCCGAGCGCGCCCGCGCCGACGACCCCCAGGAGCCCGGCGCCGAGCGCCACCGCGAAGACCGCGCCGACGGTGACCTCGCCGAGATGCGCCTGGTCGAGGCCGATCCGGCCGCTGACCCCCCACAGGGCGTTCTGGGCGAGGGACCAGCAGGGCATCGCGGCGGCCAGCAGCAGGCCCGCGCGGAGGTGGGGGAGGCGGCCGTACCCGACGGCCGTGCGGGCCGGGGCCGTGGGGCCGGACAGGCGGCCGGTGAGCGGCCAGACGGCGAGCGCGGTCAGCGCGATGGCGGCGAGCGGCAGGCCGTGGCCGGGGCCGAGGTGCGGGATCGTCAGGTAGAGGGCGCCCGCGAGGGCGGAGACGCCGAGCAGGCCGAGGGTGGTGACCCGGTGCGGGTCACGCTGGCCGGCGATGCCGCTCGCGGCCACCGCCGTGACCGTGCCGGACCCGAAGCCGCCGACCACCGCGCCCGCGACGACGGCCGGTACGGCGCCGGTGAGGGCGGCACCGCCGTAGCCGAGGGCGGCGAGCGCGAGACCGGCGCGGGCGAGGACGCGGGGGCCGGTCCGGCCGACCCGGGAGGCCAGCAGGAATCCGGCGGTCGCCGAACTCAGCAGCAGGGCACTGCCGATGGCCCCGGCCTGGGTCGCGGTGAGCGGGAGTCCGCTGTCGAGTCTGCCGACGGTGGTGGGCAGCAGGTAAGGGGCGAGGTACCCGGCCGCGAAGAGGGCGACGAGGGGCCAGGGCGGGGTGCGCAGGGCGGACACGGGCGTTCCCAGGGCAGGCGTAAGTGCGGCTCGTAAGAAGGGGGATGGGCTGCGACCGTCGACGGACAGGAACGCGCGAGCAAGTTGTATCAAGCACGCGGTTCCGGAAGAAGCCCGGAGGGTGTGATCCGGGCCACGGTCGTGTTTGGGGATGGTGCAAGGGGGTAGGAGCGATTAGCCTTTGTTCTCATATGTGGACGGCATTCACAAGAGGAGATGGTCAGATGGGCGGCGACCCGGATCCGCAGGACGTGGCGCGACGACTGCGCGCGGGGATGACCCGCGGCGTGCTGTCCTTTCCGCTCACCGCCTTCCACGACGACGGCACCCTCGATCCCGACGGATTCCGCGCCCACGTCGCCGGCCGGCTCGCCGCCGGCCCCGGCGCCCTCTTCCCGGCCTGCGGCACCGGCGAGTTCTTCTCGCTGGACGAGGACGAGTACCGGACCGTCGTCACCCTCGCCGTCGAGCAGGCCGCGGGCCGGGTGCCCGTGGTGGCCGGCACCGGTTACGGCTGGGCGCAGGCCGCGCGGTTCGCCCGGATCGCCGAGGAGTCCGGCGCCGACGCCCTGCTGGTGCTGCCGCACTACCTGACCGAGGCCCCGCAGGACGGGCTCGCCGCCCAGCTGGAACACCTCGCCGCCCGCACCCGGCTGCCCCTGATCGCCTATCAGCGCGGCCAGGTCGCCTACACCGCCGACTCGTTGCGGCGCATCGCCCGCGTCCCGAACGTCATCGGGCTCAAGGACGGCCACAGCGACCTGGACCGGCTCCAGCGCCTCACCCTCGCCGCCCCCGACGGCTTCCTCTTCTTCAACGGCGCCGCCACCGCCGAGGTCCAGGCCCGCGCCTACGCCGCCGTCGGCGTCCCCGCCTACTCCTCCGCCGTGCACGCCTTCGCCCCCGAGATCGCCGGGGCCTTCTTCGCCGCACTCCGGGACGGCGACCACGGCACCGTCGACAAGCTGCTGCGCGACTTCTACGTCCCGTTCGTCGAACTCCGCGACCGGGCACCCGGATACGCCGTGTCCCTGGTGAAGGCGGCGGCCCGGCTGCGCGGGCAGCCCGTCGGGCCCGTGCGCGCCCCGCTCGCCGACCCCTCGCCCGCCGACCTCGCCGACCTCAAGGCCCTCCTCGCCGCCGGACTCGACCTCGTAGGAGCCTCCCTGTGACCCGTGACCTGACCATCGCCGAGGTGCGGCTGACGCCGATCCTGGTCGCCGACCCGCCGCTGCTCAACACCCAGGGCGTGCACCAGCCGTACACCCCCCGCCTGATCGTGGAGATCGTCACCGCCGACGGGACCACCGGGCTCGGCGAGACCTACGGCGACACCAAGTACCTGGAGCTGGCCCGGCCGCTGGCCGAGCGGCTCACCGGACGCTCGGTCATGCACGTGAACGGCCTGTTCGGGATCGACCTCGCCGTGGACGCCTCCCGGGTCGAGGGCCAGACGGACGCCGGCGGCCTGCGCGGGGTGCAGACCGCCGACAAACTCCGGCTGTCCGTGCTGTCCGCCTTCGAGGTCGCCTGCCTCGACGCCCAGGGCAAGGCGCTCGGACTGCCCGTGCACGCGCTGCTCGGCGGCAAGGTCCGGGACGCGGTCGAGTACAGCGCCTACCTCTTCTACAAGTGGGACCGGCACCCGGCGGGCGTCGCCGCCGAGCCGGACGAGTGGGGCGCCGCGCTCGACCCGGCCGGCGTGGTGGCACAGGCCCGCCGGCTCCAGGAGCGGTACGGCTTCGGCTCGTTCAAGCTCAAGGGCGGGGTCTTCCCGCCCGACGAGGAGATCGCCGCCGTCCGCGCCCTCGCCGAGGCCTTCCCCGGACACCCGCTGCGGCTCGACCCCAACGGCGCCTGGTCGGTGGAGACCTCGCTGAAGGTCGCGAAGGAACTCGGCGACGTCCTGGAGTACCTGGAGGACCCGACGCTGGGCACGCCCGGCATGGCCCAGGTCGCCGCCGGCACGGACGTCCCCCTCGCCACCAACATGTGCGTGACCACCTTCGGCGAGATCAAGGAGGCGTTCACCAAGGACGCCGTGCAGGTCGTCCTCTCCGACCACCACTACTGGGGCGGGCTGCGCAACACCCAGCACCTCGCCGCGATCTGCGCCGCCTTCGGAGTCGGGGTGTCCATGCACTCCAACACCCACCTCGGCATCAGCCTCGCCGCGATGACCCAGGTGGCGGCCACGGTCCCGAACCTCCACCACGCCTGCGACTCCCACTACCCCTGGCAGTCCGAGGACGTCCTCACCGAACGGCTCGCGTTCCACGGCGGCCGGGTCGCGGTGTCCGACGCGCCGGGCCTCGGCGTCGAGCTGGACCGGGACGAACTCGCCCGGCTGCACCGGCGGTGGGCCGAGGACGACGGCTCGCTGCGGGACCGCGACGACGCGGCGGCCATGCGCACCGCCGAACCGGACTGGCGGACACCGGCGATGCCCCGCTGGTGACCGGCGCCGCACGGCGACCCGGTGCGTGACCTGGTGCACACTGGCCAGAACCGCACCACGCCAGGGAGCGCACCGTGACGCTGTCGCACACCCTCACCGGAGAGGAACCGGAACACCTCACCCAGGCAGCGCGCTGCCAGACCCAGGTCGATCCGCTCGCCGCGCTGCGCGCCCCCGGTGACCCGCCCTGGGACGTCTACCTCACCGGCACGGTCTTCCTCGACATCATCTTCACCGGCCTGGACTCGGCGCCGGTGCGCGGCACCGAGTCCTGGGCCCGGGGCATGGGCTCCAGCCCCGGCGGGGTCGCCAACATGGCCGCCGCCCTGGCCCGGCTCGGCCTGCGGACCGCCCTCGCGGCGGCCTTCGGCGACGACCACTACGGCGAGTACTGCTGGGACGCGCTGGAGCAGGGCGAGGGCATCGACCTGTCCGCCTCGCAGACCGTGCCCGGCTGGCACTCGCCGGTGACCGTCTCCATGGCCTACGAGGGCGAGCGGACCATGGTCTCCCACGGGCACGAGCCGCCCGCGGAGGCCGTGCTCCTCCAGGAGGGCGCCACCGCCCGGCCGCCCCGCGCGCGGGCCGCCGTCGCCTCCCTCACGCCCGGCCGCAGCGCGCCCTGGATCGCGCACGCCGCGCGCGCGGGCACCCGCATCTTCGCCGACGTCGGCTGGGACGAGACCGGCGCGTGGGACCTGTCCGGGCTGGCCGACCTGGAGCACTGCGAGGCCTTCCTGCCCAACGCGGAGGAGGCCAAGCGGTACACCGGCACCGACTGCCCGCGGCTCGCCGCGCACGCCCTGACCGAGTACGTGCCGGTCGCCGTGGTCACGCTGGGCTCGGACGGTGCCTACGCGGTGGACCGGCGGACCGGGGAGACGGCGGAGGTGCCGGCGATCGAGGTGGAGGCGCTGGATCCGACCGGGGCGGGGGACGTGTTCGTCGCCGGGTTCGTGACCGGGTCCCTGGCGGGATGGCCGCTGGCCGACCGGCTGGCCTTCGCCGGGCTCACGGCCGCGCTGTCGGTGCAGGAGTTCGGGGGGTCCCTGTCGGCGCCGGGGTGGTCGGAGATCGGGGCGTGGTGGCGGCGCGTGCAGTCCCTGCCGGGGCAGTCGCCCGCGGCGCTTCGGCGGTACGAGTTCCTGGAGGGCCTGGTGCCGGAGGAACTGGACCGGCCGTGGCCGCTGCGGCGGGCGGTGCCGACCATCGGCTTCCGCCGCTCCGGCTGACGCGGGGGGCTCCGCCGGGCCCGCGGTTTCCCACCCGCCACCCGACTCGGCCGGCGAGGAGGCGGCCCGGGGGCGGTGGCTCGGTCGGCTGGGAGGCGTGCGGGGGTGCCGCTCGGCCGGGGGGGGCGGCCCAGGCTTACGGGGGGTGACGTGGGCGGCTGGGAGACGGTTGGCGGGGTGCCGCTCGGTCGGCTGGGTAGCGGGCGAGGGTGTGGTTCTGGTGGGAAGCGAGGGAAACGGTCGTATGAAAAGCCCTACGGCGTTGTCAGCCCCCCGTCGTACTCTGGACAGTGCGAGGCCGCCGTCAGCTGCGCGGCCGTGACGAGGAGGAAGCGCAGGCCTTCAGAGCCGGCCCATGACACAGACACCCACAGCTCACACCCCCGCGCAGGAGCAGGCGAGAGCGCAGTTCACCGTCCCCGCCCAGCACCCCATGGTGACCGTGCTGGGTTCCGGCGACTCCCTCCTGCGTGTGATCGAGAGGGCCTTCCCGGCGGCCGACATCCACGTCCGGGGCAATGAGATCAGCGCGGTCGGCGACCCGGTCGACGTCGCCCTCATCTCGCGCGTGTTCGAAGAGATGATGCTGGTGCTCCGCACCGGGCAGCCGATGACGGAGGACGCAGTGGAACGCTCGATCGCCATGCTGAAGGCGAGCGAGGCAGGGACGAGCGACGGCCTGGAGACCCCGGCCGAGGTGCTGACGCAGAACATCCTGTCCTCGCGCGGCCGGACGATCCGCCCCAAGACCCTCAACCAGAAGCGGTACGTCGACGCGATCGACAAGCACACGATCGTCTTCGGCATCGGCCCCGCCGGTACCGGCAAGACCTACCTGGCCATGGCCAAGGCCGTGCAGGCCCTGCAGTCCAAGCAGGTCAACCGGATCATCCTGACCCGTCCGGCGGTGGAGGCGGGCGAGCGGCTCGGCTTCCTGCCCGGCACGCTCTACGAGAAGATCGACCCGTACCTGCGCCCGCTGTACGACGCGCTGCACGACATGATCGACCCGGACTCGATCCCGCGGCTGATGGCCGCCGGGACGATCGAGGTCGCGCCGCTCGCCTACATGCGCGGTCGCACGCTCAACGACGCCTTCATCATCCTGGACGAGGCCCAGAACACGAGCCCCGAGCAGATGAAGATGTTCCTCACCCGCCTCGGCTTCGACTCGAAGATCGTGATCACGGGTGACGTGACCCAGGTCGACCTGCCGAACGGGCAGAAGTCGGGCCTCAGGCAGGTGCAGGAGATCCTGGAGGGCGTGGAGGACGTCCACTTCTCCCGGCTGTCGTCCCACGATGTCGTACGGCACAAGCTGGTGGGCCGTATCGTCGACGCGTACGAGAAGTACGACAGCAAGTACGGCACCGAGAACGGCGCGCCCAAGGGCGTCCGTGGCAAGTCCGGCGCCAAGGGCACCAAGGGGAAGTAGACCAGCACGACCATGTCGATCGACGTCAACAACGAGTCCGGCACCGAGGTAGACGAGCAGGCGATCCTCGACATCGCCCGCTACGCGCTCGCGCGGATGCGCATCCACCCCCTCTCCGAGCTCTCGGTGATCGTCGTGGACGCCGACGCCATGGAGCAGCTGCACATCCAGTGGATGGACCTGCCCGGCCCCACCGATGTCATGTCCTTCCCGATGGACGAGCTGCGCCCGCCGTCCAAGGACGACGACGAGCCGCCGCAGGGGCTGCTCGGCGACATCGTGCTGTGCCCGGAGGTGGCCGCGAAGCAGGGGGCGGAGGCTCCGACGCAGCACTCCATGGACGAGGAGCTCCAGCTGCTCACCGTCCACGGGGTGCTGCACCTGCTCGGGTACGACCACGAGGAGCCCGACGAGAAGGCCGAGATGTTCGGGCTCCAGGCCGCCATCGTGGACGGGTGGCGGGCCGAGCGCGGTCTGACCGGGCCGTCCCCGGCGCCGACCGTCTCGTAAGCGGGGCCGTATGTCTCCGCAGATCGTGGTCGGCGCGATCGCGCTGGTCGTCGTCGCCTGGCTCGCCGCCTGCGCGGAGGCGGGCCTCGCGCGCGTCTCCAGCTTCCGCGCCGAGGAGGCCGTGAAGTCGGGCCGGCGGGGCAGCGCCCGGCTCGCCCAGATCGCCGCCGACCCCACCCGCTACCTGAACGTGGCCCTGCTGGTCCGCGTGGCCTGCGAGATGGCCGCGGCGGCGCTGGTGACCTACGCCTGCCTGCAGGAGTTCGCCACCTGGCAGGCCCTGCTGATCGCCATCGGCGTCATGGTGCTCGTGTCGTACGTCGCCGTCGGCGTCTCCCCGCGCACCATCGGCCGCCAGCACCCGCTCAACACCGCGACCGCCGCGGCGTACGTGCTGCTGCCGCTGGCCCGGATCATGGGCCCGATCCCGTCCCTGCTGATCCTCATCGGCAACGCGCTCACGCCCGGCAAGGGCTTCCGGCGCGGGCCCTTCGCCTCCGAGGCGGAGCTGCGCGCGCTCGTCGACCTCGCCGAGAAGGAGTCGCTCATCGAGGACGACGAGCGCCGGATGGTGCACTCGGTCTTCGAGCTGGGCGACACGCTGGTGCGGGAGGTGATGGTCCCGCGGACCGACCTGGTCACCATCGAGCGCTTCAAGACCATCCGGCAGGCCCTCACCCTCGCCCTGCGCTCCGGGTTCTCGCGCATCCCGGTCACCGGCGAGAGCGAGGACGACATCGTCGGGATCGTGTACCTGAAGGACCTGGTCCGCAAGACGCACATCAGCCGGGACGCGGAGGGCGACCTGGTGTCCACGGCGATGCGCCCGGCCGTGTTCGTGCCCGACACCAAGAACGCCGGCGACCTGCTGCGCGAGATGCAGAAGGAGCGCAACCACGTCGCCGTCGTCATCGACGAGTACGGCGGCACCGCCGGGATCGTCACCATCGAGGACATCCTGGAGGAGATCGTCGGTGAGATCACCGACGAGTACGACCGGGAACTCCCGCCCGTGGAGGACCTCGGCGACGACCGCTTCCGGGTCACCGCCCGCCTGGACATCACCGACCTCGGCGAGCTGTACGGGCTGGAGGAGTACGACGACGAGGACGTGGAGACCGTCGGCGGGCTGCTCGCCAAGGCCCTCGGCCGGGTGCCCATCGCCGGGGCCTCCGCCGAGGTGGAGCTGCCCGACGGGCGCAGCCTGCGGCTCACGGCGGAGGCCGCGGCCGGCCGCCGGAACAAGATCGTGACGGTGCTGGTGGAGCCGGTGCCCGTGCCCGTCGTCGAGGAGGAGAAGGCCGAGTGACGCCCCGGGAGCTGCGCGCCTTCTGCCTGTCCTTCAACGCGGCCGTGGAGGACTTCCCGTTCAGCCCCGAGATCTCGGTCTTCAAGGTGCTGGGCAAGATGTTCGCCCTGAGCCACCTGGACGCGCGGCCCCTGACGGTCAACCTCAAGTGCGACCCGGAGGACGCCATCCGGCTGCGGGCCGAGCACGAGGGGCTGATCGTCCCGGGCTGGCACATGAACAAGCGGCACTGGAACACCGTGACGGTCGACGGGGGGCTGCCGGACCGGCTGGTGCGGGAGCTGGTCGAGGACTCCTACGACCTGGTGGTGGCCGGTCTGCCCCGGGCCGAGCGGCTGCGGCTCGACCGCTCGTGAGCGCACCCGTGCCGGGCGGGCCTGCCGGGGCTTCGTATGCTCGGGGCATGACCGAGAGCAACGCGCTTGACCCCGAGGACCGCAAGATCGTCACCCTGGCCCGTTCCGCGCGGGCCCGCAACGGTGTGCCCGAGGGCGCGGCCGTGCGGGACGAGACCGGGCGCACGTATGTCGCCGGGTCGGTGGAGCTGGCCTCGCTGAAGCTGAGCGCGCTGCGTACGGCGGTTGCCATGGCCGTGGCCTCGGGGGCGCGGTCGCTGGAGGCGGCGGCCGTGGTGAGCGACGCGGAGGAGTTGCCGGCGGAGGACCTCGCCGCCGTCGCCGACCTGGGTGGTGCCGGGACGCCGGTACTGCTGGCTTCTCCGGACGGCGCGGTGCGGGTCACCGTTTCCGCAGGCTGAGCGATCCGCCCCCGGCCGGCCCGTCGCCGTCGGCCGGCAGGGTGCCGGCCGAACAGCAGGTCGGCCGGAATCCAACCTTGTTGCGGGCCGACTGGAGCGGGTCAATGAGCCCGTACGATCCGACGGGCCGTCAGATCCGCACCCCGGCGCAGCGCGCCCGCACCCGCCTGCGCAGGCCAGGTGAAGGCGAGCGGCGTCCTTCCGGCTGTACGCCGCCGACGCCTACGACACCGCCCGGGACGGCGGGTTCGCGGTGCGGACGCTGAAGGAGAGCATGCGCGGGGTGGGCGCCTGGGCCAGGCCCACGCTGCCCGCGCTCTCCGTCGAGCACGCGCGGTGACGGTGATGTCCCCGCGGTCGAACTGGGGCGCCCCGCGCCAGGTCACGGTGAGCCGCACCCGCTGCCCCTGCAGCAGCTCCGCCGGCACGCGGGTCGAGGAGCGGTCGAGCAGCGTACGGCCGAACAGTCCGCGTGCCGTCAGCCGCACCCTGGGGCTGAGGGTGACGTTCCCGGCGTCGCGCAGCGTGTAGGAGACGGTGAGCGCCCAAGGCACCCGGGAGTCCGCGCGCGCCGCCTTCCTCGCGCTGCCCTGGCTGCTTCTGGCGCTGGTGTCCGCCGCCGGGGCGCTGACCGGGGCGCTGCTGGTCAGAGCGCGTCGGGCCCGCGCTCGCCGGTCCGCACCCGGACGACCGTCTCGACGGGAACGGCCCACACCTTCCCGTCCCCGATCTTCCCCGTCTGCGCGGCCCTGACGATCGCGTCGATGACGTCGTCCGCCGCCGCGTCCTCCACCACGACCTCGATGCGCACCTTCGGCACCAGGTCGACGCGGTACTCCGCCCCCCGGTACACCTCGGTGTGGCCGCGCTGCCGGCCGTAGCCGCTGGCCTCGGTCACGGTCAGCCCGTGCACCCCCAGCTCCTGGAGGGCGGTCTTGACCTCGTCCAGACGGTACGGCTTGACGATCGCGGTGATGAGCTTCATGCCTTAAGTCTTGACCTTCTGGGCGGAGGGGGAGAGGACGGACGAGCTGACCGGGGCGCCGTGGCCCAGGACGCCGTGATCGTATGCGGTCTCGGCGTGCACCGTAAGGTCCAGACCCGTGTGCTCCTGCTCCTCGCTCGCCCGGAAGCCCAGCGCCTTGTCGAGCAGCTTGCCCAGGCCGTACGTCGCCGAGAAGGCGTACACCGCGACGACGGCCACGGCGAGCAGCTGCTTGCCGAGCGGGGCGAGCCCGCCGCCGTAGAACAGGCCCTCCGTCCCGCCGGTCATCGCCTTCTCGGCGAACAGGCCGATCAGCAGGGTGCCGATGATCCCGCCGACCAGGTGGACGCCGACGACGTCCAGGGAGTCGTCGTAGTTCAGCTTGAACTTCCAGCTCACGGCGTAGGAGCAGACGACTCCGGCGGCGAGGCCGACGACCAGCGCGCCGAGCAGGGACACCGTGCCGCAGGACGGGGTGATGGCGACCAGGCCGGCCACCGCGCCGGAGGCGGCGCCCAGGGTGGTCGGGTGGCCGTCGCGCCGCTGCTCGACGAAGAGCCAGCCGAGCAGGCCGGTGCAGCCGGCCGCGAGCGTGTTGAGGAAGGCTGCGGCGGCCAGGCCGTTCGCGCCGAGCGCGGAGCCGGCGTTGAAGCCGAACCAGCCGAACCAGAGCAGACCGGCGCCGAGGACCACCATGGGCAGGTTGTGCGGGCGCATGGCGTCCTTCTTGAAGCCCAGGCGGGGGCCGAGGACCAGGCACAGGGCGAGGCCGGAGGCGCCGGAGGTGATCTCGACGGGCAGCCCGCCGGCGAAGTCGAGCGCGCCGAGCCTGTCGAGGATCCAGCCGCCGGGGCCCCACACCCAGTGCGTCACCGGAACGTATACGAGGAGCGTCCACAGCGGTACGAACACCAGCCACGCCGAGAACTTCGTGCGGTCGGCGACGGCGCCGCTGATCAGGGCGGCCGTGACGATCGCGAAGGTCAGCTGGAAGGTGGCGAACAGGACGGTGGGGACCGTGCCGTGCACGCCGGCCGGGCCGAGCCCGCGCATCCCGGCCTGGTGGAGACCGCCGATCAGCCCGCCGCCGATGTCGTCGCCGAAGGCGAGGGAGTAGCCGGCCGCCAGCCACACCACCGTCACCAGGGCGATCGACACGAAGCTCATCATCAGCATGTTGAGGACGCTCTTCGTGCGGACCATGCCGCCGTAGAACAGGGCCAGGCCCGGGGTCATCAGCAGGACGAGGGCGGTCGCGGCGAGCAGCCAGGCGGTGTCGCCGGCGTTGACATGGGCTGCGGCGAGGGTCACGGGCGTCTCCAACGGGTGGGGGCTGCGTCAGAGGGTCACCGGTGCGCGTTTCCGGTCGCGTACAGGTGTGTTTCCGTGACGTTTCGTTGCGTGCGGGTTTCCGGAAGCTCACGGCCCGGGGTGCGCGGCGGCCGTGGTGCGGCGGCGCTCTGTGGATCAGGGAGAATGGGCGGCATGAGCGTTCGTACCCAGACTTTCGAGCAGCCGGCCGAGACCGTCCACCGCGCCGGCTTCGCCTGCTTCGTGGGCCGCCCCAACGCGGGCAAGTCCACCCTCACGAACGCTCTGGTCGGGCAGAAGGTGGCGATCACCTCCAACCGGCCCCAGACGACCCGGCACACGGTCCGGGGCATCGTGCACCGGCCGGACGCCCAGCTGATCCTGGTCGACACCCCGGGGCTGCACAAGCCGCGCACGCTGCTCGGCGAACGCCTCAACGACGTGGTCCGCACCACCTGGGCCGAGGTCGACGTGATCGGCTTCTGCCTGCCCGCCGACCAGAAGATCGGTCCGGGCGACCGGTTCATCGCGAAGGAACTGGCGGGGATCAAAAAGACCCCGAAGGTCGCCATCGTGACGAAGACCGACCTCGTCGACTCCAAGGCCCTCGCCGAGCAGCTCATCGCCATCGACCAGCTGGGCAAGGAGCTGGGCATCGAGTGGGCGGAGATCGTGCCGGTGTCGGCGGTCGGGTCCCGGCAGGTGGACCTCCTGGCCGACCTCCTGGTACCGCTGCTGCCGGAGGGACCCGCGCTCTACCCCGAGGGCGACCTGACGGACGAGCCCGAGCAGGTGATGGTGGCCGAGCTGATCCGGGAGGCCGCGCTGGAGGGCGTCCGGGACGAGCTGCCGCACTCCATCGCGGTGGTCGTGGAGGAGATGCTGCCGCGCGAGGACCGGCCCGCCGACCGTCCGCTGCTGGACATCCACGCCAACGTCTACATCGAGCGCCCCAGCCAGAAGGGCATCATCATCGGCCCCAAGGGCAAGCGTCTGAAGGAGGTCGGCATCAAGTCCCGCAAGCACATCGAGGCGCTGCTGGGGACGCCGGTCTTCCTCGACCTGCACGTGAAGGTGGCCAAGGACTGGCAGCGCGACCCCAAGCAGCTGCGCAGGCTGGGCTTCTGACCCCGTTCCCTACCGGGGACCGCTCTGCGTCCGCAGCAGCTCGCGGAACCAGTGGTAGGAGGCCTTGGGCGTGCGCTCGAGCGTCTCGAAGTCCACGTGCACCAGGCCGAACCGGCGGGCGTAGCCCTCGGCCCACTCGAAGTTGTCCAGCAGGGACCACACGAAGTAGCCGCGCACGTCGACGCCGGCCTCGATCGCGCGGTGCAGGGCGCGGACGTGCCCGTCCAGGTAGGCGATCCGGTCCTGGTCGTCGACGCCCTCGTAGGAGCAGCCGTTCTCGGTGATGACGACGGGCGGGAGCCGGTCGCCGTACCGCTCGCGGAAACCGGTGAGGAGTTCGGTCAGTCCTTCCGGGACGACCGGCCAGCCGAAGTCGGTCACCGGCCGGCCCTCGATCTCCCGCACCGAGAAGGGGAGTTCGGCCGGCATCGGCAGGCCGCCGAACTCGGTCGCGGTGCCCTGCGGGGCGCCCACCCGTGTCGGGGCGTAGTAGTTGACCCCGTACCAGTCGACCGGCTCGGCGATCACCTCGAGGTCGGCCCCGACGTCCCCCGGCATCAGCTCGCCCATGCCCTCCGGGTAGGCGCCCAGGAGGACCGGCTCGGCGAACAGGCGGTTGAGCAGGAGGTCGTAGAAGCCGGCCGCCTCCACGTCGGGCTGCTCCGGCGAGGCGGGCCAGGTGGGGCCGTGGGAGTTGGCGATGCCGATGTCCGTGGCGCCGGCGGCGCGCAGGGCCCGTACCGCGAGGCCGTGCGCGAGGAGCTGGTGGTGGGCGACCGGGAGGGCGTCGAAGAGCAGCCGCCGGCCGGGGGCGTGGGCGCCGATCGCGTGCCCGAGGAGGGTGTGTTCGGCGGGCTCGTTCAGGGTGATCCAGGTGGGCACCCGGTCGCCGAGCCGGTCCGCGACCACCGACACGTGGTCGGCGAACCGGGCCGCCGTGTCCCGCTCCAGCCAGTCCAGGTCCGCCGGCAGGTCCCAGTGGAAGAGGGTCGGGACGGGCCGGACGCCCGCCGCGCACAGCTCGTCCACCAGGCGGTCGTAGAAGTCCAGGCCGCCGGGGGAGTTCACCCGGGGCCAGGAGACCGAGAAGCGGTAGGCGTCCACGCCGAGACCGGCGAGGAGGGACACGTCCTCCCGGTAGCGGTGGTAGTGGTCGCAGGCCACCGCGGCCGTCGAGCCGTCCTTCACCCGTCCGGGCCCGGCCGTGAACACGTCCCAGACGGACGGCTCCCGTTCCTCGGCCGCGCCCTCGATCTGGTGGGCGGAGGTCGACACGCCCCACAGGAAGCCGGGCGGGAAGCGGGGGATCGCCGTGCCTGCGTCAGTCGCCATGGCCGGATCATCCGTACCCGCGGTAACGGAAGTCAACGCCCTTGCCGCGAGCGGCCGTTACGCACCCTCCTTCAGCACCCGCGAGACCAGCTCCCGCTGTGCCTCGGTCAGCCGGGGATCCGCCGCGTACACCGTGCGGCCGTCCACCGTGATCTCGTAGCTGAAGCCGTCCGGGACGCCCGCCGGAGGGGTGTCCCGGCCGGACGCGAGGGCGCGTTCGGCCAGGGACCGCCACTCGTGGGCGTCGGGCCGGCCCGAGGTGTCCACCTCGGCCCGGCGCTCGATGCCCGCGAAACCGCCCGTGCGCCGCACTCGAATACGCATGGGTCTCTGTGTAGTACGGAACTACAGCGTCCGCACCCCGACCTGTTCCCACGCCTTCTGCACGGCCTGGAGCTCGTCCCCGGCGCCGTACCGCTCCCGGGCCGCCCTCACCGTCAGCGTGGCGAAGTCGGCGAAGAGGGCGTCCTCCTTCAGCCGGCCGCCGGTCAGCACGTCGTACCAGATCTGCCCGGCCTTCTCCCAGGCGTAGCCGCCGAGCGCGGTGGCGGCCAGGTAGAAGGCGTGGTTGGGGATGCCGGAGTTGATGTGCACGCCGCCGTTGTCGCGGCCGGTGCGGACGTAGTCCTCCATCTTCGCCGGCTGCGGGTCCTTGCCGAGGACGTCGTCGTCGTACGCCGTGCCGGGGGCCTTCATCGACCGCAGGGCCGTGCCGGTGACGCGCGGTGCGAGCAGCCCGGCGCCGATCAGCCAGTCGGCCTCGGCGGCGGTCTGGCCGAGGGTGTACTGCTTGATCAGCGAGCCGAAGACGTCGGAGAGCGACTCGTTGAGCGCGCCGGACTGGCCGAAGTAGGTCAGGTTCGCGGTGTGCTGGGTGACGCCGTGGGTCAGTTCGTGCCCGATGACGTCGACCGGGATGGTGAAGTCGAGGAAGATCTCGTTGTCGCCGTCGCCGAACACCATCTGCTCGCCGTTCCAGAAGGCGTTGTCGTAGTTCTCGCCGAAGTGCACGGTGGCGTCGAGGGGCATCCCGTCGCCGTCGATGGAGCGCCGGCCGTAGGCCTTGAGGTACAGCTCGAAGGTGGCGCCGAGTCCCGCGTAGGCGCGGTTGACCGTGGCGTCGGAGCCGGGGTCGGAGCCCTCCTCGCGGACCTTGGTGCCGGGCAGGTCCTGGGTGTGCTCCGCGTCGTAGACGGTGCGGTGCGGCTGGTCGGCGGCGGCACCCGTGGGCGGCGCGACGGAGGGGGCGCCGATCACCGTGGTCAGGCGGCGCTTGGTGCGCTGGTAGGCGTCGTGTTCCAGGGACCGGCGGGCCGGGCCGGAGAGCGCGGGGTCCTCGTTGCGGGCGAGCCTGTCGAGGACGTGCGGCGGCACGATGGTGCAGAAGACGGGCTGGAAGCCCCCGTTGGTCGTCATGGTCCGCACCATCGCACTGTGTGACGCGACTGTCACTAGCTGCCACCATGATTGGTGAAATACCGGGACACGAAAGGCAACGCATTGTGACGATGTGGTAGAGCGATGTGGCACAGCGCACTTTTTGTCCGCTTTTGCCGCGCGGTCCCGCATACTGGGACAGGCCCGCGCACCCGGAACGGCTCGGCTAGGCTGCGGAGCATCATGCGTTTCTGGCTGCTTCTTCTTAGCTGCCGCGGCGAGGGCCTGTAGTCGAGGCCGACTCCCTCCCCGCGGAGCTTGGCGTTGCGTCGTCGGCCGTCCACTCGGATATCCGGACATCCTGAGGAGCCCACGCCACCATGGCCAACCGCCAGCAGCCCAGCCCCATGCCGATCCACAAGTACGGCCGCTACGAGCAGGTCGACATCCCGGACCGCACCTGGCCCGACCAGCGGATCACCACCGCCCCCCGCTGGCTCTCCACCGACCTGCGCGACGGCAACCAGGCCCTGATCGACCCCATGTCGCCCGAGCGCAAGCGGCGCATGTTCGACCAGCTGGTCAAGATGGGCTACAAGGAGATCGAGGTCGGCTTCCCCGCCTCCGGCCAGACCGACTTCGACTTCGTCCGCTCGATCATCGAGGAAGAGGGCGCGATCCCGGACGACGTCACGATCTCCGTACTGACCCAGGCCCGGGAGGACCTGATCGAGCGGACCGTGGAGTCCCTGAAGGGCGCCAGGCGGGCCAACGTCCACCTGTACAACGCCACCGCCCCGGTCTTCCGCCGGGTCGTCTTCCGCGGCTCCAAGGACGACATCAAGCAGATCGCCGTCGACGGCACCCGCCTGGTGATGGAGTACGCGGAGAAGCTGCTGGGCCCCGAGACGGAGTTCGGCTACCAGTACAGCCCGGAGATCTTCACCGACACCGAGCTGGACTTCGCCCTGGAGGTCTGCGAGGCGGTCATGGACGTCTGGCAGCCCGGCCCGGACCGCGAGATCATCCTCAACCTGCCCGCCACCGTGGAGCGTTCGACGCCGTCCACGCACGCGGACCGCTTCGAGTGGATGCACCGCAACCTCTCCCGCCGCGCGTACGTCTGCCTGTCCGTCCACCCGCACAACGACCGCGGCACGGCCGTCGCCGCCGCCGAGCTGGCACTGATGGCCGGCGCCGACCGCGTCGAGGGCTGCCTGTTCGGGCAGGGCGAGCGCACCGGCAACGTCGACCTGGTCACCCTGGGCATGAACCTGTTCTCGCAGGGCGTCGACCCGCAGATCGACTTCTCCGACATCGACGAGATCCGTCGTACGTGGGAGTACTGCAACCAGATGGAGGTCCACCCGCGCCACCCGTACGTGGGCGACCTGGTCTACACGTCCTTCTCCGGCTCCCACCAGGACGCCATCAAGAAGGGCTTCGACGCCATGGAGGCCGACGCGAAGGCCAAGGGCGTCACCGTCGACGACATCGAGTGGGCGGTGCCGTACCTGCCGATCGACCCCAAGGACGTCGGCCGCTCCTACGAGGCCGTCATCCGCGTCAACTCGCAGTCCGGCAAGGGCGGCATCTCCTACGTCCTGAAGAACGACCACAAGCTCGACCTGCCGCGCCGGATGCAGATCGAGTTCTCGAAGATCATCCAGGCGAAGACCGACGCCGAGGGCGGCGAGATCACGCCGAAGGAGATCTGGGCGGTCTTCCAGGACGAGTACCTGCCGAACCCCGAGAACCCCTGGGGCCGCATCCAGGTCAGGACGGGCCAGTCGACCACCGACACCGACGGCGTGGACACCCTCACCGTCGAGGCCACCGTCGACGGCGAGGACCGCGTCCTGACCGGCTCCGGCAACGGTCCGATCTCGGCCTTCTTCGACGCCCTGCAGTCCATCGGCATCGACGTACGCCTGCTGGACTACCAGGAGCACACGATGAGCGAGGGCGCCTCCGCGCAGGCCGCCTCCTACATCGAGTGCGCGATCGACGACAAGGTCCTGTGGGGCATCGGCATCGACGCGAACACCACGCGCGCGTCGCTGAAGGCGGTCGTCTCCGCGGTGAACCGCGCGACACGCTAGCGCTTCGCCCGGGCAGCGTTCCCCGCGGGACGCTGCCCCGCCCGGCGTTCACAGGTCCCCGCCCGCCGCGTCCCGGTGGGCGGGGGCCGCCTGTTTCCGGCCATCGCGCCCCGCAGGTCACAGAAAGGTCTCTTACGGGGTACTGACGCCACCTCGGTGATGTGGCTAACATCACGCCAGCGCGGCGATGTTGCCGTGCGGTTACGGAGGTGCGACGTGCTGCCAGTACGGGGACGAGACGGCCGTGCCGCCAGGGCTGTGCACATCCTGGGCACCCGCACCGCATGGACACCCGTGGGAGACGGCGAGTTCTTCTGCCCCGGCTGCGGCGGCGACCGCAACTACCAGCGGCTCACCGGACGACGCCGGCTCACCCTGCTCGGCGTGCCCGTACTGCCGCGCGGCACGGCCGGACCGGTGGTGGAGTGCGCGGCCTGCGGGCACCACTTCGGCACCGAGGTGCTGGACCACCCCACCACCCGCCGCTTCTCCGCGATGCTCCGCGACGCCGTGCACACCGTCGCCCTCGCCGTGCTCGCCGCGGGCGGCACCTGCTCCCGTACGGCCCTGGAGACGGCCGCCGCCACCGTCCGCGCGGCCGGATACGCCGACTGCACCGAGGACCAGCTGGCCGCCCTCGTCGACGCCCTCGCGGCCGACACCGGCCGGTACTTCGAGCAGCCGTGCGGGGCCGGGCTGACCATAGAGCTGCACGAGGCCCTGGACCCGCTCGCCCCGCACCTGGCCCCGGCCGGACGCGAGTCCCTGCTGCTCCAGGCGGCCCGCATCGCCCTCGCCGACGGCCCCTACACCCCCGCCGAACGCGACGCCCTCGCCACCGTCGGCGCGGCCCTCACCATCCGCGCCGACGACGTGACCCGGCTGCTGGCCGCGGCCCGGACCCCGTCCTGACCACCCGGACGGAGTAAGACCACCCCGGTCACGGTGGGCAGCATCCGGGCGTGACCACGCGCAGCCGCTCCCTCCTCACCGGCCTGGTGCTCCTGACCTCGCTCACCGCCGGGCTGCCCGCCCACGCGGCACCCGCCGCCTGCTCCTCCTCGGTGCCGTACGTGTCCGGGCGGGACGGGTACGCCGTCCACCGCGTCCCGGCCGTGGTGAGGACCAGACAGGGCACCGTCCTGGCCTTCGCCGAGGGCCGGCGCGACGGCGCGGGCGACACCGGGGACATCGACGTCGTCGTGCGCCGCTCCACCGACGGCGGCTGCACCTGGGGTCCGCTGACCGTGGTGGCCGCCGGGCGGGGCCACACGCGGGGCAACCCGGCACCCGTGGTCGACCCGCGCACCGGCGCGGTCGTCCTGGTCACCTGCGCCAACGCCGGGACCGTGACGGAGGCGCAGATCATGCGCGGCGAGGTCACCCCGGAACAGGGCCGCCGGGTCTTCGTGCAGCGCAGCCGGGACGACGGCCGCACCTTCACCGCCCCCGAGGACATCACCGCCCGGGTCACCCGGCCCGGCTGGCGCTGGTACGCCACCGGCCCCGGCCACGCCGTCGCCCTCACCCGCGGCCCCCACGCCGGCCGTCTGCTGGTCCCCGCCAACCACTCCGCCGCCCCGCCCGCCGGCTCCCGGGACACCGGCCGGGAGGCCGCGTACTCCGGCGGACACGCCCTGTACAGCGACGACTCCGGCCGCACCTGGCACCTGGGGTTCGTGGACGCGGACCACGACGGCGTCACCAACGCCAACGAGACCAGCGCCGCCCAACTCCCCGACGGCCGCGTCTACTTCAGCTCCCGCGACCAGCAGGGCACCGCCCCCGGCAACCGCCTCGACACCTACTCCGGCGACGGCGGCCGCACCCTGGACCGTCCCTACGCCGTCCAGCCGTCCCTGAACGCCGTCCCGGTGGTCCAGGGCAGCGTCCTCCAGCCGCGCGGCCCGGGCGCGCCCCTGCTGTTCTCCGCGCCCTCCGTGCCGACCGCCCGCCGCGCCCTGGCCCTCTGGGCGAGCACGGACGCCGGCCGCACCTTCCGCCGGCTGCTCACCCTCTCCGACCACTGGGCCGCCTACTCCGACCTGGTCCAGCTCGCCCCCGACACGATCGGCGTCCTCTACGAGACCGGCGACCGGGGCCCGTACGAGTCCCTGGAGTTCCGCAGACTCCGCCTGCCGCCGGGGACGCGGGCCGGCCGGTGACCGAGGACCCCGTCCGGGCCGCCGCCGAGCGCGGGCGGGCGGCCGGGCAGCAGGGCGAGCCGACAGGCCCTAGCCGTCGAGGCCGAGCAGGCCCGCCGCCGCCAGCAGCTTGCCGATCTGTTCGACCTCCGCGCCGGACAGCGGGACCTGCGGCTCCGCGGTCGCCGGGCAGTCGATGATCCCGCGCAGGTGCAGCGCCGCCTTGAACGCGCCCAGCGCCGCGGAGCTGCCGCCCATCCGCGCCGGGTCCCCGACACCGGTGATCCGGAACAGCGCGCACAGCCGCTCCTGTTCGGCCCGGGCGCCCTCCGTGTCGCCCGCCCGGCACTGGCGGTACAGCCGCACGTAGCCGTGCGGGTCGACGTTGGCCAGGCCCGGCACGGCCCCGTCGGCGCCCAGCGCCAGCGCCGCGTCGGTGATCAGCTCCGAGCCGGTCAGCACGCTGAACCCGGGGTGGGCGCGGGCACCGGTGACCACCTCCCGGAAGGCCGCCAGATCCCCGCTGGAGTCCTTGACCCCGGCCAGTACGCCGTCCCCGGCGAGCCCCAGCAGCAGGTCGGCGGGGAGCTTGGTGCGCACGGCGGAGGGGATGTCGTAGGCGATCACCGGGACCGGGCTGGCGGCGGCGATCCGCCGGTAGTGGTGGACGATCTCGGACGGGTGGGTGCGGGCGTAGAAGGGCGCGGTGACGACCACGGCCTGCGCGCCCGCCGAGGTGACCGCCGCGACGTGGTCCAGGACCCGGGGCGTGGTCATGTCGATGGCCCCGGCGAGGACGGGCAGCCGGCCGCCCACGTGCGCGGTCACGGCCGCCACCACCCGCGCGCGCTGCGCGTCCGTCAGGAACGCCGCCTCCGACGTCGAGCCCAGCAGGAACAGCCCGTGCACCCCGGCCTCCACCAGGAAGTCCACCAGGCGCAGCAGCGAGGGCACGTCCACCTCGCGCTCCGGCGTCAGGGGCGTGCAGACGGGCGGGACGACACCGGTGAGCGGGGTGGGAAGGGTCATTCACGGCTCCTGGCGCGCTAGGTCTCGGGTCGGCTGGTCCTCCTGGACAGGATGGTGGCACCGGTAGCGGTGTCCGGGTCGCGACGCGGCCGAGAAGTCCGGCATCGACCCGGCGCAGACCTCGTCGGCCTTCCAGCAGCGGGTGCGGAAGGGGCAGCCGCTCGGCGGGCGGGTCGCCGAGGGCACCGGCCCGGTCAGCGGGATCGGGTCCAGGGGGTCCAGCAGGCCGGGCGTGGCCGAGAACAGGGCGCGGGTGTACGGGTGCCGGGCCGCGTCGGTGACCCGGTCCGCCGGGGTCTCCTCCACGATCCGGCCGAGGTACATGGTGATCACCCGGTCGCTCATCCGCCGTACCGTCTGGATGTCGTGCGAGACGAACACCAGGGCCAGACCGAGGCGCTCCTTGAGGTCGAGCAGCAGGTTGAGGATCTGCGCGCGGACCGATACGTCCAGCGCGCTGGTCGGCTCGTCGGCGACGACCAGCGCCGGGTCCAGGGCGAGCGCGCGGGCGATGGCGACGCGCTGCCGCTGCCCGCCGGACAGCTGCCCGGGCAGGGCGTCGGCGAGCACCCGGGGCAGGCCGACGAGGGCCATCAACTCCCGCACCCGCTCCTCCCGTTCGGCCCGCGTGCCGCGCCGGTGGACGTCCAGCGGGTCGCGCAGGACCCGGCGGACCGTCAGCCGGCGGTTCAGCGCGGTCGAGGGATCCTGGAAGATCATGCCGGTGCCCGCGCCGACCGTGGTCCTGCGTTCGGCGGCCGGCATCGCCCACAGGTCCCGGCCCCGGAACGCCACCGTCCCGGACACCGGCCGCTGGACGCCCACCAGCACCCTCGCCAGCGTCGACTTCCCGCACCCCGACTCGCCGACCACACCGACGGTCTCACCGGGCGCGACGGAGAGATCCGCGCCGGTCAGGGCGTACACCCGGTCCCGCCGGAACAGGCCGCCGCCGCGCGCCCGGTGGACGACATGCGCGTCCCGCACCTCCACGACAGCGGTCACCGCAGGGCCTCCTCGCTCTCCTCCGGCGTCAGCTCCACCGCCGGGTGGTGGCAGGCGGCCGTGTGGGTGGCGGTGCCCGCCAGGACCGGGGCGGTGGTGTGGCACACCTCGGTGGCGAGCGGGCAGCGGTCGGCGAACCGGCAGCCCGCCGGGAAGTCGGCCGGGGCCGGTACGACCCCTTTGATCTGGGTCAGCCGCTCCTCGGCCGACTCCAGCGAGAGCACGCTGCCGAGCAGCCCGCGCGTGTAGTGGTGGGCCGGTGCCGCCACCAGGTCGGCGGTCACCCCGGTCTCCACGATCTGCCCGCCGTACATCACCGCCACCCGGTCGGTGACGTCGGCGACCAGCGCCAGGTCGTGCGAGACCAGGATCAGCGCGAAGCCCAGCTCGGCCCGCAGCCGCAGCAGCAGCTCCATGACCTGGGCCTGCACGGTGACGTCCAGGGCGGTCGTCGGCTCGTCGGCGACGATCAGCCCCGGATCGCGGGAGAGGGCCATGGCGATGAGCACGCGCTGGCGCTGCCCGCCGGACAGCTCGTGCGGGTAGCTGCGCAGGGTGCGGTCGGGGTCCAGGCCGACCAGCTCCATGAGCTCGCGCGGACCGCACCTGCCGCCGCGCCGGACGAGCTGCTTCAGCTGGGCCCGGACGGTCATGGCCGGGTTCAGGGAGGACAGGGCGTCCTGGTACACCATGGCCATCTCGTGGCCGAGCAGCCGCCGCCGCACCCGCGCCGGCTCGGCCAGCAGGTCCCGCTGCCGGAACCGGACCCGGCCGCCGACCCGGGCGCCCTTCGGCTGGAGCCCCATGACGGTCAGCGCGGTCAGCGACTTCCCACAGCCCGACTCGCCCACCAGCCCCAGTACCTCGCCGGGGTGCACCTCGAAGCCGACCCCGGCCACGATGTCCACGCCCCGGTGCCGGTCCGGGAAGCCGACGGTGAGGTGCTCCACGGCGAGCACCGGCTGCCCGCTCCGGTCCGGCAGCGGCCGGGCCCGCGAGCGCAGCCGCCGGGCGGCCTCGGTGAGACCGGGCAGCGGCAGCACCTCGCCGGTGCCGGGTTCCGGGGTCTCCAGGCGGTCCGCCGGGGGCGCGTCCACCTCGCGGGGCGCGGGCGCCGCCCACGCGTCCGAGACGCCCTCGGAGAGGATGTTCAGCGCCAGCACGGTGAGCAGGATCAGCAGCCCGGGGAAGACGGTCGCCCACCAGCCGCCGGTCAGCACCATGTTCCTGCCGTCGGCGATGACACTGCCCCAGGACGGGTCCGGCGGCCGGACGCCCGCGCCGATGAAGGACAGCGACGCCTCGAACACGATGGCCTCGGCGACCTGCACCGTGCAGAACACCAGCACCGGCGCGGCACAGTTGACGGCCACGTGCCGCAGCACGATGTGCGGGGTGCGGGCGCCGACGACCCGCTCGGCGGTGACGTAGTCCTCGCCGTACTGGTCCAGCACGTTGGCCCGTACGACCCGCGCCACGGGCGGGGTGAACAGGAACGCGATGGCACAGATCAGCACGCCGATGCCACCGCCGAACACGGCCACCAGCACGGCCGCGAGCGCGATGCCCGGGAAGGCCATCACCACGTCCAGGCAGCGCATCAGCGTCTCGTCCACCGCCTTGCGGGAGGTGGCGGCCAGCGCGCCGAGGACGGCTCCGGCGACGAGCGCCAGCGCGGTCGCGCCCAGCCCGACGGCGAGGGACCAGCGGGCGCCGTACATCAGCCGGCTGAGGATGTCCCGGCCGAGGCTGTCCTGCCCCATCCAGTGCGCGGCCGACGGCGCCCCGGTCCCGCCGGCCGGGTCCTGCTGGTCGAGCGGATCGTGCGGGGCGAGGACGGGAGCGAGGACGGCGACGGCGATGACGACGGCCAGGAAGCAGACGGCGATCCTGGACAGCGGCGGCAGCCGGCGCCGGCCGCGCAGCCGGAACCCTCCGGGCCGGGACAGCCGCTTGGCGAGGTTCGCGCGCGTCACCGTCATGCCGCCCTCAAGCGTGGGTTGACCAGCAGATACAGGATGTCGATCACGAGGTTGACGACGACGAAGCCGGTGGCGGTGGTCAGTACGACCCCCTGCACGACGGCCGGGTCGCCGTTCTGCACGGCGTCGATCATCAGTTTCCCCATGCCGGGCAGCGCGAAGATCGTCTCGATGACGACGGCGCCGCCGAGGAGATAGCCGACCCGCAGCCCGAGCACGGTCAGGGGATTGACCAGCGCGTTGCGCAGCACGTTCCGCCCGACGACGACCCGGGGCGGCAGCCCGTTCCCGATCGCCGTCCGGACGTAGTCCTTGTCCAGTTCCTCCACCACGGAGGTCCGCACGATCCGGGTCAGCTGGGCGGCGACCGGCAGGGACAGCGCGAACGCGGGCAGGGCCATGGTCCGCAGCCAGCCGGTGAGGGAGTCGGCGGGGTTGACGTAGCCGCCGGTCGGGAACCAGCCCCGGTCCACGGCCAGGTACTGGATCATCAGCAGCGCCAGCCAGAAGCCGGGCGCGGCCACCCCGACCAGCGAGACGACCCGGATGACCTGGTCCGGCAGCCGGTCCCGGTACACCGCCGCCGTCACCCCGCCCGCCAGCGCCAGCACGACCGCGAGGGCGAGACCGAGGAAGGTCAGCTGGAGGGTGAGCGGCAGTGCGGTGGTGACCTGGTCGGCCACGGGCGCGCGGGTGAGGGCGCTGGTGCCGAGGTCGCCGTGGAGCAGGTCGCCGACGAAGTGGACGTATCGCAGGGGCAGCGGGTCCAGCAGGCCGTTGCGCTCCCGGAAGTCGTGCAGCTGCCCGGGGGTCGGGTCGGCGCCCTGGAAGAACGCGGACGCCGGGTCGACGTCCGAGAACCGCATCACCAGGAACACGAAGAGCACGATGCCGAGGAGCAGGGGAAGGAGCAGGGCGACCCGGCGCAGCAGGATCCGTACGACGGCCGTCATGCCGTCAGGCCCACTTGGCCTGGAGCAGGTTGACGCCCGGGTACGGCTGGGCCCTTATCCCGGTCAGCTCGCGCGGGTCCCAGGCGGTCATCAGCTCGTTGTGGACGACCGGGTAGAGGACGGCCTGCTCGGCGACGACGTCGATGTAGTCCTGGATCATCGCCTTCTTCCTCGCGGGGTCCGGCTCGCGGGTCGCCCGGTCCATGTCCTGGAAGAGCCGCCGGGCGACCGGGTGGCCGTCCCACCGCGTGTACCGCATCCACAGGTTCCCGGGCCCGTAGTTGTAGCGCATGATCAGGTCGGCGTCGCGCCCGAACTGGTTCGGGTTGGAGGCCGCCGCGACCACCTGGTAGTCCTGCTTCTGGTCCAGCTTGGTGAAGACGGCCGTGGTCTCCTGCGGCGCGAGGGTGGTCCGTACGCCGATCGCGTCCCAGCAGGACTTGAGGGTCGGCAGGCAGTCCACGATCCAGCTGACGTTCACCGCCAGGACGGTGATCTCCAGGCCGGTGACCCCGGCGGCCCGCAGCAGGGCCCTGGCCTTGCCGGGGTCGTAGTCGTAGACGGTCCTGGCCCGGCGGTAGCCGGGACTGCCCTCGTTCAGGAACGAGGAAGCGGGCCTGCCGTGGCCCTTCAGCGCGACCCGCACCATCTTCTCGGTGTCGATGGCGTAGTGCAGCGCCTGGCGGACGCGGACGTCGTCGAAGGGCTTGTGCCGGGTGTTGAACATCAGGAAGAGGTTGTTCATGCCGGCGCCGCCGGCCACCTTCAGTCCGCCCTGCTCCAGCCGGGGGATGTTGGCGTAGGGGATGTTGTCGGCGATCTGCGCGCCGGCGCCGGTCCCGGAGATCTTCGCGACGCGGGATGCCGCGTCCACGATGGTCAGCCAGTTCATCTTCCGGAAGGCGGGTGCGCGGGGACCGTTGTAGGCGGCGAACGCCTCGAAGGCGGTGTTCGACTTCGGGTGGTGCGCGGTCTGCCGGTACGGCCCCGAGCCGACGGCCAGACCCTTGATCGCGTCGTCCCAGGCGCCGGGCCGGGAGAAGACGTGCTCGGGCATGATCTTGGCGAGGGTGAGCCGGGAGAGCCCGTCCGGGAAGGGGAACTTCAGGACGAGTTCGACGGTCCGGGAGTCGACTTTCCGCACGGAGTCCAGCCAGGAGGCGAAGAACCCCTTGGCGAGCGTCTGGGTGTCCGGATCGAGGATCCGGTCGAAGACGAACACGACGTCGTCGGCGGTCACGGGCTTGCCGTCGTGGAAGGTGGCGCCGGAGCGCAGCGAGAACCGCCAGGTGGTGGCGGACGGGTCGCCGGGGATCGCGGTGGCCAGCGCGGGATACGGCTCCCGGGTGATCGGGTCCGTGTCCAACAGCCCCTCGTACACGTGGTTGTTGGCGGCCATCGCGAACGCCGACGCGGTCTGCGTCGGGTCCCAGCTGCCGTCGTTGCCGTACCCGATCACGGCGGTCAGCGTCCGGTGCCTGCCGGTGCCGCCGCCTCCGGTGTCGTTCGTGGACTCGGGGCCGGCGGAACAGGCGGCCAGGGCGGGGGACAGGGCGGCGGCCGCGCCGAGCGCTCCCGAGTACGTCAGGAACCGCCGGCGAACAGGTGCCGGTACGCCGGGGTTCACGTCGTCGTCGCGCACGGGTCCTCCAGCAGGGGGTGGGGAGGGGTGGGAGCTGAGGTACGACGTCCTACGTCCGGTCGGTAGCGCGACCATAGGAGGGCGCCCGGGGGTGGTCAAGACGGCGGACACGAATGGCGCATCCGTCAGAGGTCTCACCCATGGGTGTTCTGCGGCGCGTGCCTGAGTCCGGGGCCGCGCGACTCCGTGTACGGAACCGGGTCACCGCCTCGGTGCCCGGCGGTGCCCGCCCGGGCGTCGGTGCGCGGTGCGCGCTCGCTCAGTCGGCGGCGCGGGCCAGCAGGTCGCGCAGGGTCGTCTGCTCCTCGTCGGTGAGCCGCCCGATCGGCGAGTCCACCTGGAGCTGCTTGACGACCTTCCGGCGCAGCGCGGCCCCCTCGGGCGTCAGGTGCAGCAGCTTGGCGCGCCGGTCGGTCGGGTGCGGCCGGCGCTCCAGCAGGCCCATGGTCTCCAGCCGGTCCGCGACGAACGTCGCGTTCGACGCCTCGCAGTGCATCCGCTGGGCCAGTTCCCGCAGGGTCCGCGGCTCGGGCAGTTCGCGCAGGGCGACCGCCTGCGCCGAGGTGAGGCCGAAGCGGTCGGAGACCTGCCGGGTGTGCCGTTCGATCGCCTGCGAAAGGGCGTTGACCAGGCTGCACACGTCGCCGTCTGCGAGCCGGCCGGGTGTGTTCGAGTGCGCCATGGCGCCATCGTACCGGGCGAGCTCGCGCCCTCGGCCGGTCGGATCGTGCGAGTTGAAAACATTCGAGCTCGATTTTCCCTTGCGCGAGTCACCCGTCGGGGCCTAGCTTCGAGCTCGCATAGTTCGAGTTAGCAATATACGAGCGAGAAGTGTGGAGAGGGGTGCACAGAGCCATGACTTCGTCTGGTTCCGCGCGTCACAGAGGGCTCGTCCTGGCGGCCCTGGCGCTGGCCCAGCTGATCATCGCCCTGGACTACAGCATCGTGTTCGTCGCCCTCCCGGACATCGGTTCCGGCGTGGGCTTCTCGGACCAGCAACTCCAGTGGGTGATCGGCGCGTACGCCGTCGCGTTCGGCGGCTTCCTGCTGCTCGGCGGTCGCCTGTCCGACCTGCTCGGCCGGCGCCGGATGTTCCTGACCGGCCTGGCGCTCTACGCGCTCGCCTCCGTGCTCGGAGGCCTCGCCTCGGACCCCTGGGTCCTGGTCGCCGCGCGAGCGGTGCAGGGCATCGGCGGAGCCTTCCTCGCACCGGCCACCCTGTCCCTGCTCACCGGCAACTTCGAGGAAGGGCCCGCACGCAACCGCGCCCTGGGCGTGTGGGGCGCCACCGGCAGCAGCGGCATGGTGGTCGGCTCGCTGCTGGGCGGTGTGCTGACGCAGGCCTTCGGCTGGGCCGCGGTGTTCTTCGTCAACGTCCCCCTCGCCCTGGGTGTCGCCCTGCTCGGACTCCGGGCGATCCCCGCCGACCAGCGGACCGAGCGCCGTCAGGGCTTCGACCTGCCGGGCGGCATCACCGTCACCGGCGGTGCCCTGCTGCTGGTCTTCGGCCTGGTGCAGGGGCCGGAGGCCGGCTGGGCCGCGCCCGTCACCCTGGTCAGCTTCGTCGCCGCGGCGGCCCTGATCGTCGGCTTCGTCGTCATCGAGTCGCGCACCGCCGACCCGCTGGTGCCGCTGCGGGTGTTCTCCTTCCGCAGCCTGCGCCTCGGCTCCATGATCACGTTCGCGTTCATGGCGACCTTCGGTGCGAGCGCGTACTTCATCACGCTCGCGCTGCAGACCGTGCGCGGCTGGAGCGCCCTGGCCACCGGTCTGGCCTTCATCCTGCCGTGCGCCTGCATCCTGGTCGGCACCGTGATCGGCGGCAGGATGTCCACCGCGATCGGCGTGCGCAGCACCCTGGTCATCGGCCTGGTCGTCGGCGCCGTGGGTACGGCCGTGTTCGCCGCCTTCCTCGGCAACGGCTCCACCTACGCGCAGATGGTCCCCGGCATCGTGATCTTCAGCATCGCGCAGGGCGTGATCTGGACCGCCATGTTCTCCGCGGCGACCACGGGTGTCGAGGAGAAGCTCCAGGGCCTGGCGTCCGGCCTGGCCACCAGCGGCCAGCAGGTCGGTGCGGCCGTGGGCCTGGCCGTGCTGGTCGCCGTCTCCAACGCGGTCAGCGGCTCCGACCCGGCCCCGGCCGAGCTGTCCGACGGGCTCCAGGCGGCCACCTTCACCTCGGCCGTGCTGATCCTGCTCACCGTCGGCCTGGCACTCGCACTGCCGAAGCCGGCCGCGGCCGTCAAGGAGACGCCGGTACCGGCCGAGGCCCCCGTCCGGGCCCACGAGACGGTCTGACGCTCCACCGGGGAGGCCGGACACCGGTTCCGGCCTCCCCGGCGTTCCGCCGTGGCTGTGCCGGTGCCACGCGCGACGGCACCGCCCCCGGCATGGGCGAGAATGGAGCCATGAGTCTGTTCCGCGACGACGGCATCGTGCTGCGCACCCAGAAGCTGGGTGAGGCGGACCGGATCATCACGCTGCTCACGCGCGGCCACGGCCGGGTGCGGGCCGTCGCCCGGGGCGTGCGGCGCACGAAGTCCAAGTTCGGCGCCCGGCTCGAACCCTTCTCCCACGTCGACGTGCAGTTCTTCGCGCGGGGCAGCGAGCTGGTCGGGCGCGGGCTGCCGCTGTGCACACAGAGCGAGACCATCGCCCCCTACGGCGGCGGGATCGTCACCGACTACGCGCGCTACACCGCCGGGACCGCCATGCTGGAGACGGCCGAGCGGTTCACGGACCACGAGGGCGAGCCGGCCGTCCAGCAGTACCTGCTGCTGGTCGGGGCCCTGCGCACGCTCGCCCGGGGCGAGCACGCGCCGCACCTCGTCCTCGACGCCTTCCTGCTGCGCTCCCTCGCCGTCAACGGCTACGCGCCCAGCTTCAGCGACTGCGCGAAGTGCGGGATGCCCGGCCCGAACCGGTTCTTCTCCGTGTCCTCCGGCGGCTCCGTCTGCGTCGACTGCCGGGTGCCCGGCAGTGTCGTACCGTCCCCGCAGACCCTGGTGCTGCTCGGGGCGCTGCTTACGGGAGACTGGGAGACGGCGGACGCGTGCGAGGCACGGTACGTCCGCGAGGGCAGCGGGCTGGTGTCCGCCTACCTGCACTGGCATCTGGAGCGCGGCCTGCGCTCCCTGCGGTACGTAGAGAAGTAAGCACGGCACGGGCGAGGAGACGAGAAGCACATGGTCGTACGCGGGATCCTGGGGCGCCAGCGGCGCGAGTACAAGGCGCCGGAGCCGCACCCGTCCGGTGCCCGCGCGCCCAAGCTCCCGGGTGAGCTGGTCCCGAACCACGTGGCGATCGTCATGGACGGCAACGGGCGGTGGGCCAAGGAGCGGGGGCTGCCGCGCACCGAGGGGCACAAGGTCGGCGCCGAGCGGGTGCTGGACGTGCTCCAGGGCTCCATCGAGATCGGCGTCCGCAACATCTCCCTGTACGCCTTCTCCACCGAGAACTGGAAGCGGTCGCCCGAGGAGGTCCGCTTCCTGATGAACTTCAACCGCGACTTCATCCGCAAGACCCGCGACCAGCTCGACGAGCTGGGCGTGCGGGTGCGCTGGGTGGGCCGGATGCCGAAGCTGTGGAAGTCGGTGGCGAAGGAGCTCCAGATCGCCCAGGAGCAGACGAAGGGCAACGACCTGCTCACCCTGTACTTCTGCATGAACTACGGCGGCCGTGCGGAGATCGCCGACGCGGCGCAGCGGATCGCCGAGGACGTGAAGGCGGGCCGGCTCGACCCGTCGAAGGTCAGCGAGAAGACCGTCCAGAAGTACCTGTACTACCCGGACATGCCGGACGTCGACCTGTTCCTGCGGCCGAGCGGCGAGCAGCGCACGTCCAACTACCTGCTCTGGCAGAGCGCGTACGCCGAGATGGTGTTCCAGGACGTGCTGTGGCCCGACTTCGACCGGCGTGACCTGTGGCGGGCCTGCGTCGAGTTCGCCTCCCGCGACCGCCGCTTCGGCGGCGCGGTCCCGAACGAGGAACTGCTGGCGATGGAGGCCGCCATGAAGGGCGACGCCACCTCGTAGCGGCCAGGGCGACGGGGGCGCCCCCGGGGGGTGGGGAACCGCGCGCGGCCATGGCGTGCGCGCGGTCGCCGACCGCCGCGCGGTCCTACGGCGCGCAGCCCCCGGCGCAGTCGGCACACGTGCCGAAGATCTCCACCGTGTGGGCGACGTTGACGTAACCGTGCTCGGCGGCGATGGCCTCGGCCCACTTCTCCACCGCCGGGCCCTCCACCTCCACGGCCTTGCCGCAGGCCCGGCAGACCAGGTGGTGGTGGTGTTCGCCGCTGGAGCAGCGGCGGTAGACGGACTCGCCGTCGGACGTGCGCAGGACGTCGACCTCGCCGGCCTCGGCGAGGGACTGGAGGGTGCGGTAGACCGTGGTCAGCCCGACGGAGTCGCCCTTGTGCTTCAGCATGTCGTGCAGTTCCTGCGCGCTGCGGAACTCGTCGACCTCGTCCAGGGCCGCCGCCACGGCTGCACGCTGGCGGGTCGCGCGGCCCTTCACGGGCGGTCCAGCGGTCGTCACCGTTGCCTCCTCACGTCTGCTGCTGCCCGGGCCATTGTGCCAGCCCGGGCTGTCGGCGGTCAGACGCCGACCTCGTCGCCGGCGCCCCGCGCGGCCGGAATTGCGCACTCCGCGGGGTCTCCGGCGGGCTGGGCCGCGGCTGCCGCGCGGGCGCGTCGCCGGGCCAGCGGGCCGGCCAGCGCGGTCAGCACGAGGAACGCGGCGATGGTCAGCAGGACGATCGTGGCGCCGGGCGGGACGTCCTGGTAGTACGACGTGACCGTGCCGCCGACGGCCACCACCACGCCGATCGCCACCGCGATCACGAAGGTGACGGTGAAGCTGCGGCTGAGCTGCTGCGCCGCCGCCACCGGGACGACCATCAGCGCGGACACCAGCAGCAGGCCGACGACCCGCATGGCGACCGTGACGGTGACGGCCGCGGTGACCGCCGTCAGCAGGTTCAGCGCGCGCACCGGCAGGCCCGTGACCCGCGCGAACTCCTCGTCCTGGCTGACCGCGAACAGCTGCCGGCGCAGGCCGAGCGTGACCAGCAGGACGAACGCGGCGAGCTCGCAGATCGCGGTCACGTCGGACTGGGACACCGTCGACAGTGAGCCGAACAGGTACGACACCAGGTTGGCGGTGGAGCCGCCCGGCGCCAGGTTGATCAGCATCACGCCGCCGGCCATACCGCCGTAGAACAGCATGGCCAGGGCGATGTCGCCGCGCGTCCTGCCGTACCAGCGGATCAGTTCCATCAGGACCGCGCCGAGGACGGAGACGGCCGTCGCCATCCACACGGGGGACGTCGACAGCAGGAAGCCGAGGCCGACGCCCGTCATGGCCACGTGTCCGATGCCGTCGCCCATCAGGGCCTGGCGGCGCTGGACCAGGTAGATGCCGATCGCGGGCGCGGTGATGCCGACCAGCACGGCGGCCAGCAGCGCCCGCTGCATGAAGGCGTAGTTCAGGAAGTCCATCAGCTCAGCAGTCCCGTGCGGATCGGTTCGGCGCCCGCCGGAGCGTGCGGGTGTACGTGGTCGTGGCCGGGCAGCGCGTGCTGGCCGACCGCGCGCGGCGGCGGCCCGTCGTGCAGCACACAGCCGTCGCGCAGGACGACCGCCCGGTCGATCAGGGGCTCCAGCGGGCCCAGCTCGTGCAGCACGAGCAGGACCGTCGTACCGGCCTCGACCTGCTGCTTCAGGGTGCGTGCCAGGATCTCCTGGCTGGCCAGGTCGACGCCCGCCATCGGCTCGTCCATGATCAGCAGCTCGGGCTCGGCGACCAGCGCGCGGGCGATCAGCACGCGCTGGTGCTGGCCGCCGGAGAGCGCGTTCACCGAGTCCTTGGCGCGGTCCTCCATGCCGACCAGCTCCAGGGCCCGGCGCACGGCCTCCCGGTCACCCCTGCGGAAGACACCGAAGCGGGTGCGCGACAGGCGGCCCGAGGAGACGATCTCGGTGACCGTCGCCGGGACCCCGCCCGCGGCCGTCGTCCGCTGCGGTACGTAGCCGACGCGCGCCCACTCCCGGAAGGACCGGCGCGGGGTGCCGAACAGCTCGATCGTGCCGTCGCTCACCGGCACCTGGCCGATGATCGTGCGGATCGCCGTGGACTTGCCGGAACCGTTCGCGCCGAGCAGCGCGACGACCTCGCCGCGGCCGACGGTGAGGTCGATGCCGCGCAGCACGGGGCGCGCGCCGAGCTCGGCGGTCACGCCGCGCAGGGCTATGACAGGCTCGCTGGTCATCTCGTCTCCCGTCACTTGGCGCCCAGCGCCTGCTGGAGCGCCTTGAGGTTGGCCCGCTGCACGGCGAAGTAGTCCGTGCCGCGGGACTTGCCGGTGATGCCCTCGATCGGGTCGAGGACGTCGGTCTTCAGGCCCGCGTCCTTCGCGATGGTCTTGGCGGTCTTGTCGCTGACGAGCGTCTCGTAGAAGACCGTGGAGACGCCGTCGGCCCTGGCCATCTTCTCCAGGTCCCGGACGCGGGCGGCGCTCGGCTCGGACTCGGGGTCGAGGCCGCTCACGGCCTCCTCGGTGAGGCCGTAGCGCTCGGCGAGGTAGCCGAAGGCGGCGTGCGTGGTGATGAAGACCTTGGTCCTGGTGTGCGCGAGGCCGTCCTTGAACGCGGTGTTCAGCTCGTTCAGCTGCTTCACCAGGGCCGCGGTGTTCTTCTCGTAGTCGGCCGCGTGCTTCGGGTCGGCCTTCTCGAAGGCCTTGCCGACGCCCTCGGCGACCTGGGCGTAGCGCACCGGGTCGAGCCAGATGTGCGGGTCCTTGCCGGTGGATTCCCCGCCCTCGTGGCTGTCGTGCTCGGCGGCGTGGCCGCCGACCTCGTCGCCGTGGTCCTCCAGCGTCGTCAGGGAGGCCGCGTCGATCTTCGTCCTGACCGGGGACTGGGCCACCGCGTCGTCGACGGACGGCTGGAGGTTCTTCAGGTACAGGACCGCGTCGGACTCCTCCAGCGAGGCGATCTGCCGGGGGCTGATCTCCAGGTCGTGCGGCTCCTGGCCGGGCGAGGTGAGGGTGGTGACGTGGACGTGGTCCCCGCCGATCCGCTCGGCGAGGAAGGCCATCGGGTAGAACGACGCGACGACGTCGAACTTGCTCGTGTTGGCCGCGACCGCCGTGTCGCCGGAGCAGGCGGACAGCGTGCCGGTCCCGAGGGCGGTGGCCGCGGCGACCGCGGCGGCGGGTATGAGGCGCTGCGCGCGGGACCGGGTGCGTCGTCGTACGTTCATGACAGTCATTTTCAACGAAGATGGAAACCGTTGTCAACAACGCTCGTCATGCGGTCCGGACAGGGGCCGATTTGGTCGTGGGGGAGCCTGCGCCGGTAACCTGAATCATTCGCTGGAAGCATCTCGCTTCAACGCCCGTCGTCGTAATGAAGAGAGCACCGTGGCCGCCGACAAGATCGACACCATCGTCAGCCTGAGCAAGCGCCGTGGCTTCGTTTTCCCTTGTAGTGAGATCTACGGCGGACAGCGTGCCGCCTGGGACTACGGACCGCTCGGTGTCGAGCTGAAGGAGAACATCAAGCGCCAGTGGTGGCGCTACATGGTGACGTCGCGCGAGGACGTCGTCGGTATCGACTCGTCCGTCATCCTGGCCCCCGAGGTCTGGGTGGCGTCCGGCCACGTCGCCACCTTCACGGACCCGCTGACCGAGTGCACCGCGTGTCACAAGCGGTTCCGCGCCGACCACCTGGAGGAGGCGTACGAGGAGAAGAAGGGCCACGCCCCGGCGAACGGCCTCGCGGATGTCAACTGCCCGAACTGCGGCAACAAGGGCCAGTTCACCGAGCCGAAGCAGTTCTCGGGCCTGCTCTCCACGCACCTCGGCCCGACCCAGGACTCCGGCTCCGTCGCCTACCTGCGCCCCGAGACCGCCCAGGGCATCTTCACCAACTTCGCCCAGGTGCAGACCACCTCGCGCCGCAAGCCGCCGTTCGGCATCGCCCAGATGGGCAAGTCGTTCCGCAACGAGATCACGCCGGGCAACTTCATCTTCCGCACCCGCGAGTTCGAGCAGATGGAGATGGAGTTCTTCGTCAAGCCGGGCGAGGACGAGCAGTGGCAGGAGTACTGGATGGAGCAGCGCTGGAACTGGTACACCGGCCTGGGCCTGCGTGAGGAGAACATGCGCTGGTACGAGCACCCGAAGGAGAAGCTCTCCCACTACTCCAAGCGCACCGCCGACATCGAGTACCGCTTCCAGTTCGGCGGCTCGGAGTGGGGCGAGCTGGAGGGTGTCGCCAACCGCACCGACTACGACCTCAGCGCGCACTCCAAGGCCTCCGGCCAGGACCTCTCCTACTTCGACCAGGAGGCGGGCGAGCGCTGGACGCCGTACGTCATCGAGCCGGCGGCGGGTGTCGGCCGCACCATGCTGGCCTTCCTGCTCGACGCCTACGTCGAGGACGAGGCGCCCAACGCCAAGGGCAAGATGGAGAAGCGCACGGTGCTGCGCCTGGACCACCGCCTGGCCCCGGTGAAGGTCGCCGTGCTGCCCCTGTCGCGCAACCCCGAGCTGTCCCCGAAGGCCAAGGGCCTCGCCCAGGCGCTGCGGCAGAACTGGAACATCGAGTTCGACGACGCCGGCGCCATCGGCCGCCGCTACCGCCGCCAGGACGAGATCGGTACGCCGTACTGCGTGACCGTCGACTTCGACACCCTGGAGGACAACGCGGTCACCGTCCGCGAGCGTGACTCCATGAAGCAGGAGCGCGTGTCGCTCGACCAGATCGAGGGCTACCTGGCCCAGCGTCTCGTCGGCGCCTAGTCACACCGCCGGATGCCGGGCGAGCCGCCAGCGCGGACTCGTCCGGCATTCGCGTGTCCGCTCCCGCTCAGCGGCCCTGGAGCGCCTTGACGTTGTCGCCGAAGGTCCAGTTCTTCGATCCGTCCCAGTTGACCGACCACGTCATCAGGCCCTTGAGCGACGTGCCGTAGTGCTTCCAGGCCTGGGAGACCAGGGACGGGGACATGTAGCCGCCGCCCGCGCCGGGCTGCGCGGGCAGGCCGGGAACCTGCTTGTCGTACGGCACCCTGATCGTCGTGCCCTGCACCACCAGGCCCTTGTCCAGGCAGTCGGTCTGGGCGGTGAAGCCCTGCACCGTGCCGGCCGCGTAGGAGTCGCCGGAGCAGCCGTACATGCTGCCGTTGTAGTACTGCATGTTCAGCCACCACAGGCGGCCGTTGTCGGCGTACTTCTTGACGATCGGCAGGTACGCGCCCCAGATGGAGCCGTAGGTGACGCTGCCGCCGGTGACGTACGCCGTCTCCGGGGCCATCGTCAGGCCGAAGCCGGACGGCATCTGCGCGAGGATCCCGTCGATGATCCGGATCAGGTTGGTCTGGGACGTGGACAGCCGGCCGATGGTGCCGCTGCCGACCAGGCCCGTCTCGATGTCGATGTCGATGCCGTCGAAGTTGTACTTCTTCAGGATGGGCACGATCGTCGCCACGAAGCGGTCGGCCACGGCGGAGGAGCTGAGGTCGATCCCGGCCGCCGCGCCGCCGATGGACAGCAGGATCGTCTGGCCGGACGCCTTGGCCGCGCACATCTCGGCCGGCGTGGCCACCTTCACGCCGGCGTCCATGCCGTCCTCCCACAGGGCCGTGCCGTCGGAGCGGATCACCGGGAAGGCCGCGTTGATCACGTTGTAGCCGTGGGCGGGGATGCGCGAGTCGGTGATCGGGGTCCAGCCGAAGGGCGGGTGGACCCCGTTGGCGGCGCCGTCCCAGTTCTCCCAGTACCCCTGGAGCACCTTGCCCGCCGGCCTCGGCTTCACCGCGCAGGTGTCGGCGGCGGACGCGGCGGGCGCGGTGGCGATCGCGAGCGGGGCGAGGACGGCCGTGGTGAGCGCGGCGGTCAGGGCGCGCAGGGTGCGGCGGAGCATGGGGCCTCCCGGTGGGGGTCGGTGAGGGGGCGCGGATCGTGTCGTAGACATGACAGTGCGCGTGGTCCAGACCTGTCGTCAATAGGTCTGGACCAAAACCCCCAGCCGGGTTCTCAGCCCACCGTCCGCGGCAACCGCAGGCTCAGTAGTCCCGTCAGCACGATCCCGCCCAACTGCACCAGCAGCGTGCTGATCAGCGCGTCCCGCATGCCCAGGTGCGGCACCAGGGTCAGGAACAGCGTGCCCAGCGTGGCCACCCCCAGGGCCAGCGCCGACTGCTGCGTGGTGACCATCACCCCGCTGCCGACCCCGGCCCGCGCGGGCGGCACCTCGGACATCACCAGCCGCATGATGTTGGGCAGTTGGAGCGCCTGCCCCGCACCGGCCACCGCCGCGCCCGGCAGCAGGGAGACGACGTCCAGCCGCGGCCAGTCCCGCCACGCGGCCAGGACGATCAGCAGCACACCTACCCCCTGGAGCACGGACCCGGCCGTGACCACCCGGGTGCCGAAGCGGGCGATCAGCCGGGGCCCGGCCAGGGAGACGAACAGGAACGCCACGGCCATCGGCGCCAGCGCGAGCCCCGCCGGCACCGGACCCAGCCCGGCACCCTGCTGCAACGCCAGCGCGATCATGAACATGAACCCGCTGAAGCCGATGGAGAACGGCACCATCAGCTCCAGACCGCGCCGCATGGACGGCACCCGGAACAGACTCGGCGGCACCAGCGGGGTCCGCCCCGACCGGTCCGCCCGCCGCTCCACCGCCCAGAACGCGCCCGCGGCGAACGGGAACGCGGCCAGCGCCAGCCAGGTCCACAGCGGCCAGCCGGCGGCCCGGCCCTCCGTCAGCGGCGCGAGCAGCGTCAGCAGGGACACCGCGAGCAGGACGGTGCCCGGCCCGTCCACGGGCTCGGGGTGCTGCGACCGGGTCTCCGGCACGAACCGCGCGGCGAGCACGAGCCCCAGCACGACCACCGGCACATTGACGAGGAAGATGGCCCGCCACCCGGTCCCGGCGACATCGGCGGCGACCAGCACCCCGCCGAGGATCTGCCCGGCCACCATGGACAGCCCCGCCGTGGCGCCGTACAGGCTCATGGCCCTGGCCCGGCGCGCGCCGCTCGTGGCGGACTGGATGGTGGCGAGCACCTGCGGCAGCATCGCGGCGGCCGAGGCACCCTGCGCCACCCGGGCCGCGACCAGGCTCCAGGCGCCGGGCGCGAGCCCGCAGGCCAGCGAGGTGAGCCCGAAGGCGGCCATCCCGGCGAGGAACAGCCGGCGCCGGCCGAACAGGTCGCCGAGCCGCCCGCCGAGCACGAGCAGCACGGCGTACGCGACCCCGTACCCGGCGACGACCAGCTCCAGCACGGCCTCGCCCGCGGCGAGATCGGCGCCGATGGTCGGCAGGGCGACATTGACGATGAAGAAGTCGACCAGCGGCAGCGCCGCGGCCAGCAGGACGGTGAACAGCCCGGGCCCGCCGAGCGCGGGCGGCGCCGCCGTCGTGCGGACGGCGGGGGCGGTGACGGTTTCACTCATGCTCCCGAGCCTCGGGCATCGCCCAGGCTGGTACCAGAGTCTCCTCATCCTGGTATCAGCACTACCCGGAACCACCCGGCGGCCGGGCCGGCTCCCGGGTCATGCTGGTGGTCGGCCGCCCTTGTCCTGGTACTGGAAGCACCTGGAAACCGGCTGGACCGACCGGCACCCTTGGACGTATGACGACCACGGTCCAGGAAACCCGGACGCAGCCCGTCCGGGGCGCGGAGATCCGTCGGCACGAGCTGGCCGCGTTCCTGCGCAGCAGACGGGAGCGCATCACGCCGGAGCAGGTGGGCCTGCCGCGCGGGGCCCGCCGCCGCACCCCCGGGCTGCGCCGCGAGGAGGTCGCCCACCTCTCCGCGGTCGGCGTCACCTGGTACACCTGGCTCGAGCAGGCCCGTGACATCCAGGTCTCCGTCCAGGTCCTCGACGCCCTCGCACGCGCCCTGCGCCTGGACGCCAGCGAGCGCGCCCACCTCTTCCAGCTGGCCGGCGCGACGGACCCCACCCCCGCCGCGAGCTGCCCGAGCGTCACCCCCGCACTGCGCCAGATGCTGACCGCGCTGGAGCCGATCCCGGCCTGCATCCAGAACAGCCGCTACGACATCCTCGCCTACAACCGCACGTACGGCCGCCTCCTGGGCGACCTCGACGCGGTCCCGCCCGAGGACCGCAACTGCATGCTCCTCGTCCACACCAACAAGGAGTGGCAGGCGGCGGTCGTCCACCTGGAGGAGACCCAGCGCCTGATGGCCGCCCGGCTGCGCGCCGCCCTGGCCGGCCATCTCGGCGAGCCCGCCTGGAAGATGCTCCTGAAGCGCCTGCACGAGTCACCCGCCTTCCGCGCGAACTGGCAGCGCTACGAGGTGGTCGACACCCGCTCCAAGACCAAGGAGTTCCTCAACCCCTACGTGGGCCACCTCAGCCTGGAGCACACCGACCTGTGGCTCGCCCCCGAGATCGGCGCCCGGATGGTGACCTACACACCGAGAAACGAGGAGACCCGGCAGCGACTGGAGAAGCTGTACGAGATCACCGGCGACCACTGACCGCCGGCCCGGCGGCGCTTCGGGCCGCGCCGGCCGACCGGGGCGGAACTGCTGCCGGCGTCGTGAGCCCACCACCCCACCGGCACCGGAAGCGGACGGCGCCCCGCCGGCCCCCCGACTACGCCCGCTCCGCCGTTTCCGCCAGCCGGCGTACCTCCGGGGACCGCAGGCTCTCGGCCGTGCGTTCGGCGGTGCGGCGGGCCCAGTGGCCGCTGGTCAGGAGGCCCAGGGTCAGGACGGCCAGGCCGCAGGCGGTGAGGATCCACCAGCCGGGGCAGGCCGCCGAGACGAACACCTGCCGGTACGGGGAGGAGCCGATGCCGGAGGCCAGGACGGCGCCGACGACCGCGACGCCGAGCGTCTGGCCCAGCTGCCGGCTGGTGGAGGCGACGGCGGCGGCGACACCGGCCTGGGCGCGCGGCATGCCCGAGACGGCCGTGTTGGTGATCGGCGCGTTGACGAATCCGAAGCCGATGCCGAAGAGGACGTAGCCGAGGAAGAGAGTGGTGTTGGAGGTCTCCGCCTCGAACGCGGCGAACAGGACGCCGCTCGCGGTCATCGCCGCCCCCGCCACCAGCAGCGGCAGGCGTGGGCCGCGGCTGCCCACCAGGCGGCCGGACAGCGGGGCGCACAGGAACGTCGGCACGGCCATCGGAAGCATCCACAGGCCGGCGTGCAGGGCGTCCAGGCCGCGCACGTTCTGCAGGTACAGCGTGGACAGGAACAGGAAGCCGCCGAGCGCAGCGAAGGCGCTGATCGCGATCACCGTGGCGCCGCTGAACGGGGCCGAGCGGAAGAAGCGCAGGTCGATGAGGGGTTCGTCGCGGCGGGGCTCGTACCACAGGAGCGCCAGGAGGGCGGCCACGGCGACGACGGCGAACGGGGTCACCGGGCCGGTGCCCGACTCCGGTGCCTCGATGATCGCGTACGTCAGCGAGCCGAACAGGGCGATCACCAGCAGCTGCCCGACCGGGTCGGGGCGGCGGGCCTTGGGCGCGCGGGACTCGGGGACGAAGCGGAGGGTGAGCAGCAGGGCCGCGAGGCCGACCGGGAGGTTGACCCAGAAGATGGAGCGCCAGCTCACCGACTGCACCAGCAGCCCGCCGACGAGCGGACCCGCGGCCATGGAGATGCCGACCACCGCGCCCCACACACCGATCGCGCGGGCGCGTTCCCGGGCGTCGGTGAAGGTGTTGGTGATGATCGACATGGCGACCGGGTTGAGCATCGAGCCGCCCACCGCCTGGACCATCCGGAAGACGATCAGCAGTTCCAGGTTCGGGGCGACGGAGCAGAGCACGGAGCCGGCGGTGAACACCACCAGGCCCGCCATGAAGACGCGTTTGCGGCCGATCCGGTCGGCCGTGGAGCCCGCGAGCATCAGCAGCGAGGCGAGGACCAGCGTGTAGGCGTCGATCGTCCACTGCAGGCCGGAGGTGGTGGCGTGCAGGTCGCGCTGCATCGAGGGCAGGGCCACGTTCAGCACGGTGTTGTCGAGGCTCACGATCAGCAGGCTCATGCAGCAGATCGCGAGCACGAGCAGGCGTCGGCGAGGGCTCAGCTCTGGCATGTGTCCCATCGTACGCCGAACTCAATAGTGCGGCTAACTAATGAGTCATACATGATCCTCGGCGCCGGACGGCGGAGCTGCCGGACGAACCGCGCGACGGGTGAGGGACAATGGGTGCTCGCCCAGTGTTCCTGTGTCCGTCCTGCACCGTAGATCCGTCCCGGAGTCCTGACGATGACCCACCCGCTCTCCATCGGCCCGCACGCCGTGACGCCGCCCGTCGTGCTCGCACCCATGGCGGGGATCACCAATGCCCCCTTCCGCACCCTGTGCCGGGAGTTCAGCGGCGGCAAGGGTCTCTTCGTCAGCGAGATGATCACCACTCGGGCGCTGGTCGAGCGCAACGAGAAGACCATGCAGCTGATCACGTTCGACCCGAGCGAGCAGCCGCGCTCGATCCAGCTGTACGGCGTCGACCCCGCGACCGTCGGCAAGGCCGTCCGCATGATCGCGGAGGAGGGCCTGGCCGATCACATCGACCTGAACTTCGGCTGCCCCGTACCGAAGGTCACGCGCAAGGGCGGCGGCTCGGCCCTGCCCTACAAGCGGAACCTGCTGCGGGCCATTCTGCGCGAGGCGGTCAGCGGGGCCGGCGACCTGCCGGTGACCATGAAGATGCGCAAGGGCATCGACGACGACCGCATCACCTATCTCGACGCCGGCCGCATCGCCGTGGAGGAGGGCGTGACGGCCATCGCCCTGCACGGCCGCACCGCCGCCCAGCACTACGGCGGCACCGCCGACTGGGACGCCATCGCGCGGCTGAAGGAGCACGTGCCGGAGATCCCCGTGCTCGGCAACGGCGACATCTGGTCGGCCGGGGACGCGCTGCGGATGGTGCGGGAGACGGGGTGCGACGGGGTCGTCGTGGGGCGCGGGTGCCTGGGACGGCCGTGGCTGTTCGCGGACCTGGTCGCCGCGTTCGAGGGGCGGGACGATTTCCTGCGGCCCACGTTGCGCGAGGTCGCCGACGTGATGGTGCGGCACGCCACGCTGCTCGGGGAGTGGATCGGTGACGAGTCCAAGGGCGTGGTCGACTTCCGCAAGCACGTCGCCTGGTACCTGAAGGGGTTCGCGGTCGGGTCGGAGATGCGCAAACGGCTCGCGATCACGTCGTCCCTGGAGGAGCTGCGGGCGGGGCTGGACGAGCTGGACCTGGACCAGGCGTGGCCGGCCGGGGCGGAGGGGCCCCGAGGGCGCACGTCCGGCAACAACCGGGTGGTGCTGCCGGACGGGTGGCTGAAGGATCCGTACGACTGTTCCGGGATCACCGAGGAAGCGGAGCTCGACACGTCGGGCGGGTGACCGTCCCCGGGGTTCCGCCCCGGGCCCCGGCGTCGGCCGGCCGGCACCCGACCCGGAGGGGCGTCAGTTCTTCTTCGGGTGGGGAGTCGAGCCGTAGGCCGTCAGGAAGCGGTCCCGGAAGGCGCTCATCTTCCACACCGGGGCGTCGTGGGCCGGGCGGAGCCCGTCCGTCCAGTTCCAGTCGGCGATCTTGTCCAGCATCCTGGGGTCCTTGGCGACGATCGACACCGGCACGTCACGGCTGGCGTGGTTCCCGCTGACCCGGGCGATCGGCTGGTGGTCGCCGAGGAAGACCAGCACGGTGTCCTCGGTGCCGTACCGCTCCAGCCACTCGGTCAGCGCGGTCACCGAGTACTGGACCGACTTGCCGTACTCCTCGCGGGACCTGGTGGTGTCGGCGATGATGTCGGCCGGCTTGTTCCCCGCCGCCTGGATGCCCTCGAAGACCGAGCCGTCACCGAGCTGATCCCAGCCCACCATCTTCGGGATGGGCGCCCAGGGCTGGTGGCTCGACGTCAGGATGAGCAGGGACATCCGTGCCTTGCCGTCGGCCGGCCGCCTGCTGTGCACCCGCTCCTGGTACTGCTGGAGCGCGTACTGGTCGGGCATGGTCGACCAGCTGAACTTCGGCCCCCGGTAGCCGAGCTGGAAGGCGTTGTAGACCTTGTCCAGGCCGTACCACTTCTGCTCCGGCCACCCCTTCTGCACGCCCGGCATGACCCCCACCGTGTCGAACGCGCCGGTCTTCTTGAACGCCTCGGTCAGGCTGAGGTGGTCGCTGGCCATCACCGTGCGGTAGCGCTGCTGATTGCTGATCCACAGGCCCGACATGGTGGTGGAGTGGCCGAGCCAGCTGCTGCCCCCGTACGTCGCCGAGGTCAGCCAGCCGCTCTTGGCGTGGAAGCCCGCCTTGGCCAGCGCCTTGGTGCGGGCGTCGAGGGTCCGGTCCACGCCGGGCGCCATGATCGGGTCCTCGATCGCACTGCGGCCGTAGCTCTCGATGAAGGTGAAGATCACGTCCTTGCCGCGCAGATCGGGGACCAGCTCACTGCCCGGCGTGTTCCCGAACGCGTCGACCCGGGCCACCTTCCGGAACTCCGCCTCGTCCTTCAGCGTGGCCGACACCCGGCGGACCTGGCCCTTCAGCGCGGTCGCGGTGCGGTCGGAGGCGATCGGCACGCCCGCTATCTGGAGCCCGAGCGAGGAGCAGGTGATCCAGACGACCCCGGCGACCAGGGTGCCGCGGGTGGCGGTGCCGGGGTGCCGGGCGAGGAGGTTGCTCAGCCGCACCATGGCCAGCGCCGGCAGGACGAGGAGCAGCAGGACGACGACGATCAGTCCGGCCACGGCGGCGAGGGTGGCCGTCCGCCCGAGGGAGTCCTCCAGATACGACTCCGCGTCGCCGAACAGGCTCCAGTCCAGTACGACGTTGAAGCCGCGGCCGAGGTACTGGTTGAACCCCATGTCCAGCGCGTTGAGCACGGTCATGGCCCCGAGCAGCACCCCGGACGCCGCCGCGACCACCACCCGGGGCCGGCGCGGCAGCGCGAGCAGCACGGCCGCGCCGACGACGGCCTCGGCGGGTATGCGGAAGAACTTCGCGGGACCCAGCCGTACCACCGTGTTGGGCATGACCAGCGCCGCGACGACGAGGGCCGCGGCGAGCACGGTGACGGTGACGGACAGGGCCCGCGCGGCCTCCGGATGCCCTTCCCGCCAGCGCTTCCGCCATGCCGACCATGCGGTCCAGGGACGGCGGAACGTGCGTGCGGCGGGTTCGGTGACCTCTTCGGCGACGTCCTCGGCGGAGGCAGACTGGAGCGCGCTCATGCCCTCCGGTACGGCCCATGGGAAGGCACTGTTCACGCCGGCCGGGCAAACACCTGGTCAACACGGCCGACGGCACGTCAGCCCCCGCAGGAACGCGGGGAACCGCGCGAACACCCCCCGCACCAGCACGCGCCCCACCACCGCACCACTCCGGCGCCCCTAGGCGCCCCCCACCGCCGTCAGCAGTGCGAGCGGCGCGGCGGCCGACCGGGCCCCCCGCCCGCACGCGTGCGGATACGGCACCGGCGACCCGTGCGGAGCCCGCCCGTACCCCGCCAGCACCTCCGGCAACCGGTGCCCGCCCGCCGTCGCCGCGTCGATCAGGGCGTGGGCGACCGTGCGGGCTTCGTCATGCAGCCCGTACCGGGCCAGGCCCAGGGCGATCAGCGCGTTGTCGTGGGGCCAGACGGACCCCCGGTGATGGGACAGCGGATGGTACGCGGCCTGGCCGGAGGCCACCGTGCGGACGCCCCAGCCGGAGAAGAAGTCCGGCTCCAGCAGCCGCCGGCCCACCACCTCGCCGTACTCCTTGTCCAGCAGCCCCGACCACAGCAGGTGCCCGGCGTCGGACGCCAGCGCGTCGATCTGCCGGCCCTGCCCGTCCAGCGCCAGCGCGGGAAAGGACTGCTCCCGCATCCAGAAGTCCCGCTGGAAACGGTCCCGGAGGTCGGCCGCCGCCTGTTCCAGCAGCGCGGCGTACGTCTCGTCGCCCCACACCGTCCGCGCCACCCCGGCCGTGCGGCGCAGCGCGTCGTACGCGTAGCCCTGGGCGCCCGCCGCCATCACCGCGCCGGAGGGCCGGGAGCCGTCGGCGCAGCAGATCGCGCCGGGGGAGTCCTTCCAGTTCTGGTTGGCGAGCCCGCCCTCGTCGGCGCGGTAGACGAGGTAGCCGCGCGAGGTCAGGCCGCCGTGGTCGAGCATCCAGCCGACGGCGGCCCGCGCGTGCGGCTCCAGGCGCCGGGCCGGCTCCGTGTCCCCGGTCTGCTCGACGTACGCGCCGAGCAGGATCAGGAAGAGCGGGGTGGCGTCGACCGAGCCGTAGTAGCGGGCGAACGGCACTTGGCCGAAGTGGGCCAGCTCACCGTGGCGTACCTCGTGCACGATCTTGCCGGGCTGGGCGACCGGGGACCGGCCGCTGCCGGTGGCCTGGGTGGCGGCCAGCGCGAGGAGCGTGGCGGCGGCCGACCGGGGGTGGTACGGCAGGACGAACAGGGAGGTGAGGAGCGCGTCGCGGCCGAGCAGGGTGAGGAACCAGGGGGCGCCGGCCGCCGGTACGCGCAGGTCCTCGCCGTCCGGTCCGGTGGCCGGTACCTGGAGCGCCGCGAGGTCGGCGAGGCCCCGGGCGCAGGCGGCGGCCAGCTCCGGCCAGCCGGTCGGGAAGGCCACGCCCTCCATGAACCGGGCCTCCTCCGCCAGGAGCTGGTTGCGTACGGCGGCGGGGTCGCGGGGCACCCGCAGGGCGCGCTTCTCGCCGTGCGGGCGGGCGATCACGCGCAGCAGCAGCTCGGTCGTGCCGTGGGGTGCGAGGTCGAGGGTCCACACCAGGCGGCGGGCGCCGGTGCCCGTCTCCTCCACGGCGTCGGGGGCCGGGTCGGCCGTGATCGTCGTACAGGACCGCCATTCGGCGCGCCGGTAGGTGAACTCGATGCCGTCGGGGAGGACTTCCCGGGAGCGCAGGGCGCCGGTCTTGGCGTAGGTGCGGTGGTCGGAGCGGAGTTCGAACTGGTCGGTGAAGTCGGCGTCGACGGTGAGCGCGAGCCGTGCGGTGGTGGGCACCGGGCGGTTGCTGGTGACCTTCAGGGACTCGACGAACGAGCTGTCCCCGACGGCCTGCTCACGGAAGAGGGTGTACGCCGGGGGCTCCTGCCGGCCGCCGCGCGGGACCAGCACGCAGTGGGCCTCGTCCCCGTCGTTGACCGGGGTGAGCACCTCGGGCACCGCGCCGTCGAGGGTGAGCTGCCAGCGGCTGAGGTGCCGGGCGTCCCGGACGAACAACCCGTCCGGGGAGTTGCCGCCCCGCACCCCGCTGATGTCGCCACGGTCGCCCACGGCGGCGAAGGTGGCGCCGTGCACGAGCAGATGATGCCGGTCCGTCATCCCCGGTCCCCTCCTCTGTCACTGCTGTCGAACGTTCCGGTGTCCGTGGGGGGTACGACTCTTTGTGCGCTCTTGTCCAGGTTTTGACGCTCGTGGGGCGCGGGTGGCCGGTGGCACAGGTCGAGGGCGAGGGCCGCCGTCCAGCTGAAGCCGGTGGCTCCGCAGGGCTCGCCGGTGTACGGGTCGACGTACTCCGCGAAATCGGTGGCGTCGGCGAGGTCCAGTACCGCCCCGCGCAGGGCGTCGGCCGCGGCCGTCTCGCCGTGCGTGCGCAGCCCGCGCTCCAGCAGCCAGCTCGTGTTGAACCAGGCCGGGCCGCGCCAGTAGCGGTGCGGGTCGAAGGCCTCGCCGAGGAGGTCGTAGCTGGGCACGAGCCGGGTGCGCTCACCGACCGAGAAGTGCGGCCCGCGCAGGGTGCGGACGAGGGCGGTGGCGGTGTCGCGGGGGAGCCCGGGGAGGATCAGCGGCACCAGCCCGGAGACACTGCGCTCGGGGAGGAGGGCGGAACCGTCGGAACGGCACCCCGGAGCGGAGGCACGGCGCCCGGCGGCCGGGCCCGGCCCGGCGGCCCCGCGCCCGGAAGCGGAGGCGTCGCGCCCGGAACCGTGGGCGCCGCGTTCGGCGAGGGCGCCCCCGCCCGCGCTCCCGCCCCGCAGGTCCCGGCACAGGAACATCCCCGCCTCCGCGTCCCACAGCCGCTCCACCAGCGTCGCCGTCAGCCGCCGCGCGCGGGCACGGCGGGCGGAGCCGGTCGCGCCCAGTTCCTCGGCGATCCGGGCGAGCGCGTACTCGGAGGCGATGAGGAGGGCGTTGAACGCCGGGTCCTCCACGGCGAACTCCCCGCCCCCGTCGGCGTACCCGGCGTCCCGGTAGTCCGCGGCCAGCCGCACGTACCGCCCGTAGTCCAGGTCCGTCGGCCGGTCCTCGGCCGCGCCGTGGTCGAGGTCGGCGCGGCGGAAGGAGCGGGCGGGGGCCGGGGTGATCCGGACGAGCGGGGCGTCCCAGCAGGGGCTGTTGTCCATGCCCTGCTCCCAGGGGTGGACCACGGACGCCAGCCCGGCGCCGCCCAGGTCCCGGCGGTGCAGCAGGTACCGGTGCCAGGCGGCCAGCCGCGGGTGGAGCCGGGCCAGGAAGCCGCGGGCCCGGGACAGCCCGGGGTCGGCGCGGTGCACCAGCCAGGCGGCCAGGGCGTGCACCGGTGGCTGCACGATGCCGGAGGTCTGTACCGTGCGCGGGGCGCCCGCCGTGCGCCCGGCGGTGGAGGAGCGCCAGAAATCGGGGCTGGGGAAGTACGCGTCGAGCGGTACGGAGGGGTTGAAGACGATGTGCGGGACGCGGCCGTCGGCCCACTGGGCGGCGAGCAGCGTCTCCAGCTCCGTCTGGGCCCGCTGCGGCGAGACGTGCCGCAGCCCGATGGCGATGAACGCGGAGTCCCAGGACCATTGGTGCGGATACAGGTCGCGCGAGGGCACCGTCGACGCGCCGGTCCAGTTCGCCTCCAGCACCCGGGCGGCCCGCAGGGCCAGGGACGTCCGCGCGGCCGGGGCGGCGGAGGGCGGTGGACCGGGTGCCGTCCCGTACGGGTCCAGGCGGGCAGTGAGCTGGGCGGTGCGATCCACTCGGGGCTCCCCGAAAACGTCCGGCCGACGCGGTTCGGCTCCGGCCACCCTAGGGTTACGTCTATTTAACATGCAAAACTCAATATGTAAGGCAAAGTGGAGAAGCACAAGGGGGTGCGCATGACCGGACGTCCGGGGAGGACCGGCAAGAGCGGAAGCCAGGCGGGTGCCGGCGATCTGCTCGAACTGGTGCGCAGCGGACGGGCCGTGACCCGCGGCGCGCTCCAGCAGGCCACCGGCCTGTCCCGGGCCACCGTCGGCCAGCGCCTGGACCGGCTCTTCCGGGCGGGCTGGCTGCGCGAGGGCGCCGGCGGCCCGGTCGACTCGCCGCTCGGCGGGCGCCCCTCCATCACCCTGGAGTTCGACGACTCCCACGCGGTGGTCCTCGCCGCCGACCTGGACACCCGGCACGCCCGCGCGGCCGTCCTCACCCTGACCGGCGAGATCCTCGCCGAGCACGCCGGGACCCTGCTGGTCGAGGACGGTCCCGACGCCGTCCTGGGCGAGCTGGGCCACTGGTTCGCCGAGCTGCTGACCAAGGCCGGGCACGGCGCCGAGGAGGTGTGCGGGATCGGGCTGGCGGTGCCGGGTCCGGTGGACAGCGAGACCGGCCGGGTGGTCCAGCCGCCGATCATGCCGGGCTGGGACGGCTACGACATCCGGGGCCGCCTCTCCCGCGCCCTCACCGACCGCACCGGGGCCCCCGCGGTCCCGGTCCTGGTCGACAACGACGCCAACCTCATGGCGTACGGCGAACAGCGCAGCGGGTATCCCGACTGCACGGCCTTCGTGCTGGTCAAGGTCTCCACGGGCATCGGCGCCGGGGTGGTCGTGGGCGGCTCGATCTACCGGGGCGTCGACGGCGGCGCGGGCGACATCGGGCACATCCGAGTCGGCGCCGACGCGCTGTGCCGGTGCGGTTCGTACGGCTGTCTCGCGGCGGTCGCGAGCGGGGGTGCCGTGGCCCGGCGGCTGGCCGCGTCCGGGGTGCCGGCCGCCTCCGGCTCGGACGTGCGGGACCTGCTGGCCGCCGGGCACCCGGAGGCCGCCGCGCTGGCCCGGGAGGCCGGGCGGCAGGTCGGGGACGTCCTGGCGACGGTCGTGACCCTGCTCAACCCGGGCGTACTGATGATCGCGGGCGACCTGGCCGGCACGCCCTTCCTGACGGGCGTGCGCGAGCTGCTCTACCAGCGGGCGCTGCCCCGCTCCACGGCCCACCTGGACGTCGTCACCTCGCGGCTCGGGGAGCGGGCGGGGCTGATAGGCGCCGGCGCGCTGGTGGTGGAGCACCTCTACGCCCCGGACCGGGTCGAGGAGCGGCTGTCGGAGATGGGTGTGTGACGGGGGTGTTTCCGTCTCCGACCGGTGTCCGCGGAGCGGTCCGCATGGTGAAACCAGGCGGTCTGTGGCAGCGTGATTCTCGCCACCCTTGATAAGGGTTGCGCTCAGATGAGCGGATCAAGCACGACTGCACTTCCTCAAGGGGTGGCACTCGGTGCCACCCCTTGATCGTTCATCGATCGAAATCAGTCGTGCCGCGGCCCGCTCATCTGAGCACAAAACAGCGCCTGTGAACCCTTCCGTCTTCAAGAAGTGAAAACATACGGCCGGCTTCGCTTGCCAAGCCTTGACTTTCGATCCGCTGGCGGACGAGTGGTTACAGGCGCATGACGCGCAAGTGGACGTACCCAGGCACCTTCGATCTGGGTATGTTCCTCGCCATCAGGGCAGCCACCGTGGCCTCAAGGAGTCGAGACCCGTGTCGGAAAACAAAGAACCCCAGGCAGCGAAGTTCGTTTACGACTTCACCGAGGGCAACAAGGACCTCAAGGACCTGCTCGGCGGCAAGGGTGCCAATCTCGCCGAGATGACCAACCTGGGTCTCCCCGTCCCCCCCGGCTTCACGATCACCACGGAGGCCTGCAAGGTCTACCTGGAGAGCGGCGAGGAGCCCGCGGCACTCCGTGACGAGGTGAGTGCGCACCTCGAGGCCCTCGAAGCGAAGATGGGCAAGAAGCTCGGCCAGGCCGACGACCCGCTGCTGGTCTCCGTCCGCTCCGGCGCCAAGTTCTCCATGCCCGGCATGATGGACACGGTCCTGAACATCGGCCTGTCGGACACGTCCGTGCAGGGCCTGGCGGCCCAGGCCGGCGACGAGCGGTTCGCCTGGGACTCCTACCGCCGCCTCATCCAGATGTTCGGCAAGACCGTCCTCGGCGTCGACGGCGACCTCTTCGAGGAGGCCCTGGACAAGGCGAAGGCGGCCAAGAAGGTCACGGTCGACACCGACCTGGAGGCCGCGGACCTGAAGAAGCTGGTCACCACCTTCAAGAAGATCGTCAAGAAGGAGGCCGGCCGGGACTTCCCGCAGGACCCGCGCGAGCAGATGGACCTCGCCATCAAGGCGGTCTTCGACTCCTGGAACGGCGACCGCGCCAAGCTCTACCGCCGTCAGGAGCGCATCCCGCACGACCTCGGCACGGCCGTCAACGTCTGCTCCATGGTCTTCGGCAACCTCGGCCCCGACTCCGGCACCGGTGTCGCCTTCACCCGCGACCCCGCCTCCGGCCACCAGGGCGTCTACGGGGACTACCTGCAGAACGCCCAGGGCGAGGACGTGGTCGCGGGCATCCGCAACACCGTGCCGCTCGCCGAGCTGGAGCAGATCGACAAGAAGTCGTACGACCAGCTCATGCAGATCATGGAGACCCTGGAGAACCACTACAAGGATCTCTGCGACATCGAGTTCACCATCGAGCGCGGCCAGCTCTGGATGCTCCAGACGCGCGTCGGCAAGCGCACGGCGGGCGCGGCCTTCCGCATCGCCACCCAGCTGGTGGACCAGGGCCTCATCGACGAGACGGAGGCGCTCCAGCGCGTCACCGGCGCCCAGCTCGCGCAGCTGATGTTCCCGCGCTTCGACGAGCAGGCGAAGGTCGAGCAGGTCGCCCGTGGCATCGCGGCCTCGCCGGGCGCGGCGGTCGGCAAGGCGGTCTTCGACTCGTACACGGCGGTCAAGTGGTCCCGCTCGGGCGAGAAGGTCATCCTGGTCCGCCGGGAGACCAACCCCGACGACCTGGACGGCATGATCGCGGCCGAGGGCATCCTGACCTCGCGCGGCGGCAAGACCTCCCACGCGGCCGTCGTCGCCCGCGGCATGGGCAAGACCTGTGTCTGCGGCGCGGAGGAGCTGGAGGTCGACACCAAGCGCCGCCGCATGACGGTCCCCGGCGGACACGTGGTGGAGGAGGGCGACCTGATCTCCATCGACGGCTCGACCGGCAAGGTCTACCTGGGCGAGGTCCCGGTCGTGCCCTCCCCGGTCGTGGAGTACTTCGAGGGCCGCATGCACCCGGGCGCCGACGACGCCGACGAGCTGGTCGAGGCGGTCCACCGCATGATGGCCTTCGCCGACCGCAAGCGCCGCCTGCGGGTGCGCGCCAACGCGGACAACGCCGAGGACGCGCTGCGCGCGCGTCGCTTCGGCGCCCAGGGCATCGGCCTGTGCCGTACGGAGCACATGTTCCTCGGCGACCGCCGTGAGCTGGTCGAACGCCTCATCCTGGCCGACACCGAGGAGGAGCGCGAGGCGTCCCTGAAGGCCCTGCTGCCCCTGCAGAAGAAGGACTTCGTCGAACTCTTCGAGGCGATGGACGGCCTCCCGGTGACGATCCGTCTCCTGGACCCGCCGCTGCACGAGTTCCTCCCGGACATCACGGAACTCTCCGTCCGCGTGGCCCTGGCCGAGTCCCGCCAGGAACCGCACGAGAACGAGCTGCGCCTGCTCCAGGCCGTGCACCGCCTGCACGAGCAGAACCCGATGCTGGGCCTGCGCGGCGTACGCCTGGGCCTGGTCATCCCCGGCCTGTTCACCATGCAGGTGCGCGCCATCGCGGAAGCGGCGGCCGAGCGCAAGGCGGCCAAGGGCGACCCGCGCGCGGAGATCATGATCCCGCTCGTCGGCACCGTCCAGGAGCTGGAGATCGTCCGCGAGGAGGCGGACCAGGTCGTCGCCGAGGTCGAGGCGGCGACCGGTACGAAGCTCAAGCTGGCGATCGGCACGATGATCGAGCTGCCGCGCGCCGCGCTGACGGCGGGCCAGATCGCCGAGGCCGCGGAGTTCTTCTCCTTCGGCACGAACGACCTGACGCAGACGGTGTGGGGCTTCAGCCGGGACGACGTGGAGGCCTCGTTCTTCACGGCGTACCTGGAGAAGGGCATCTTCGGCGTCAGCCCCTTCGAGACGATCGACAAGGACGGCGTCGGCTCCCTGGTGAAGGCGGCGGCCGAAGCGGGCCGTCGGACCCGCCCCGACCTCAAGCTCGGCGTCTGCGGCGAGCACGGCGGCGACCCGGAGTCGGTCCACTTCTTCCACGAGGCCGGCCTGGACTACGTCTCCTGCTCCCCGTTCCGCATCCCGGTCGCCCGCCTGGAGGCCGGCCGCGCGGCCACGCAGTCGGCGGGCAGCGACCACCGCTGACCCACCCCGGTCCCCGGAGCCGCCGCTGGTCCCCGACCCTCACCGATCGGCGACGGCTCCGGCGCACGAAAGAGGAGGGGCGACATCCCGGTGCGGGGGGTGTCGCCCCTCTGTGCGAGGCCCCACCTGTCTTGGCAGGGGGTCTCGTCCGGCAGCGGCGCGGGCGGAGTTGCTGCCCTTCGCGGGCTCAGCCGCTCTTGTACATCATGACCGTGAAGCTGACCTTCTGGCCGTTGTGGTAGTCGGTGCTGTCCCACACCGAGATGTGAGACGTGTCCCGCATCCGCAGCTGCAGCACCTCATCGGCGTTGCTCCAGTTGTATCCGACGAACTGGAAGTTCGGCTCGGGACTGTCGCCCGTTCTCCTGGTTCCCCAGCTGCAGATATGCGACGAGTCGTTCTCGCATACGGACCAGGCCTTGGCGTACAGGTGGCAGTCCTCTCCCTGCCACAGGTCGATACGCTTCAGCCTCGCGTCGGACGAGCGCCACGTTCCGCTGAACCGGCTGGCGGAGCACGAGGCGGCCGCTTCTTTCGACGAGGTGACGGTGAGCACCACCGAGAGGGAGAGCGTCAGGGCGGCCGTCAAGAGCACGGCCATGATCTGGCGCAGGGGAATGCGGGCAGAAGAGACCTGTGTCATCGTGAACCTCCGATAGCGGGTGAACGCCACCCATTCGGGCCCGGATCATTCAGCCCTTTACCCCCTGCCTATTTCCAGAGCAGCACTCCGCAATCCTGATCGCAAGTCGGCAGGATTTTATATTTTTCGCGCACGATTCAATGATGAATGCGGTCCAAAGTGGATCGGTCAATTTGCAGACATGCCGGTTGGCTCCTCCCGGAGCAGAGCGCAATTAGCGAAAGCTGTGCGGGCGGTAATGGAAACGCCCCCGCGATCCACTCTGCGCTGCCGTTTGCCCGGTGGGCTATGCTCGCGGTCATGAATACCGGGACGGCCTCGCGCCACACACGGACAGGTGACCCGGTGCTCCTCTGAGCGCCGTGCGGGCCGGTGCGGGCCCGCTGTTCGATCGAGGATCCGCCGCTGCCGCGCGCGCTCCGCCTCCGTCGTGTTGATCACAGGCTCGACACATCGACCACGACAGGAGAGTTCATGCCCACCAAGACGCTGCGGATTCCCACCGCGGACGGCCAGGCCGACGCCTTCGCCGCCTTCCCCGACCGTGGCGAGCGGCACCCGGGGGTGCTGATGTACGCGGACGGCTTCGGGATCCGGCCCGTGGTGCGGGAGATGGCCCGCGAACTGGCCGGGCACGGGTACTACGTGCTGGTCCCCCACTTCCTCTACCGGCACGGCCCGGCACCGCTGATCGACCTTCCCGCGCACATCGCAGAAGAGGTCCGGCCCGCGCTCATGGCCCAGCTGATGCCGTTGATCGAGGCGCACACCGCCGAACGCGCGCTGCGTGACGCCGACGCCTACCTCGGGTTCCTCACCGCCCAGCCGGAGGTCGCCGCCGGACCGGTCGCCGTGACCGGCTACTGCATAGGCGGACTCCTGGCGACGCGCACCGCCGCGGCCCACCCCGGCCGGGTGGCCGCACTCGCCGCGTTCCACGGCCCCGTGGGCGCGGCCGGGCCGGGTGCCCTCGCCGCCGTCAGCGCCCGGATTCACTTCGGTCATGCCGCAAGCGACCTGACGCCCGAAGCGCTGGGCGAACTCAACCGGGCCCTGGATGCCGCGAAGGCGGACTACACCTCCGAGATCTACCCCGGCACCGTCCACGGGTTCACCATGTCCGACACCGACGCCTTCGACCCCGCCGCACTGCGGCGCCACTGGGACCGTCTGCTCCCCCTTCTGGAGGGCGCGCTGGCACCAGCTGACTCAGCCGGTGGTCGGGAGGCCGGTCGGCGCTGATGCCTCGCGGACCCCGGAGTCGCCGTCCGTCCCCGACCCTCACCGGTGGGCGGCGGCTCCGGTGTGTGGGAGGTGTGGTGAGGTCAGACCAGGACGGCCTGCCGGGTCAGGGGCAGGCGGGCGTGGTCCAGGGCCGCGTCCATGCGGGCGGCCTGGCCCTTGGTGAACATGAACATGGCCGCGTCGTCGGTGTAGTCCATGTAGTTCATGAACATGTCGCCGTTGGGCGCGTTGCCGCACGTCACGTGGGGGAACGCCGGCGAACCGAGGTTGGGGCCGGCCTGGTTGGGCGTGTCGGCCACGAAGTCGCTGCCGCTGCAGCCCTCGTCGTCGTCGCCCCAGATGTGCCGCAGGTTGAGCCAGTGCCCGATCTCGTGCGTGGCGGTGCGCCCGCCGTTGAACGGAGCGGTGGCCGTGCCGGTGGTGCCGAAGGCGGAGTAGGTGATGACGACTCCGTCGGTGGAGGCGGCACCGCCCGGGAACTGGGCGTACCCGAGCAGACCGCGGCGCAGTTGGCACACCCAGATGTTGAGGTAGGTGTTGGCCGGCCAGGCGTCCATGCCCCCGCTGAGCGAGAACTTGACCATGTCGTCCGTGTCGAAGTCACGGTGGGGTGTCTCGGTGCGGGTGATGCCGTTGGTGGGACGCCCGAGGGAGTCGGTCCTGGCGAGGTGGAACTCGACGCGGGTGTCGGCGACGAGGTCCTTCCACACGTCCGGCACCCGGCTGACATCCGGGTTGGCGGCCCGGTAGTCCTTGTTGAGAACGTCGATCTGGCTCTGGATCTGAGCGTCGCCGATGTTCTGCTCAGGGGTGTTGAACACCACGTGCACGACGACGGGGATGTCGATGACGCCCTGCCGTGCCGTCGTCTGCTGCGCCTGTTCGTAGGCGAACGCGGTGTTCTCGATGGTCACGCGGTTCCCGGCGTACTCCGGGTTCCGGTCGAGGAGTCTGCGGTGTACCTCCATCGCCCCGCACCAGCGGCTGTACTCGGCTGAAGTGGCGCGGAGGTACGACTCTGCGTTGGACATGGCTTGCTGCCTTCTGGAAACGCCTGCAGAGGATCGCTGTCAAGCGGGGAAGCGGTCACCCGCTGAGTGGCTTCTTCTACACTAGACACAACATGGCAAATCGGGCAATTTGTGATAATTGATAGGGCGATAAGGGCGGGGCAGAGAGGTGGGTTGATCATGGGTGCGCTTCCCCCGAGCCTGTTCCGCTCCTGGGTGCACTCCTTCGAGGAGGACACCGAGGGCGTCACCGTCTACCGGCCCGAAGACCACCCCTTCCCGCCGGCCCGTGGCCGCGGCGGCATGGAGTTCGCCCCGGACGGTGTCTTCGTCAACCACCCGGTGGGCCGCGGTGACGCACCCGATGCCGTGCCCGGCCGCTGGCGCCTCGTCGGCGACCGCCGTCTGGCCCTCTCCTACCCCCGGGGGGACCGCCCGGAGCGTGAACTGGAGATCGTGCACTGCGACGAGCGGGTCCTGCGGATCCGCTGGCTCCCCGCCTGACACACGGCCGCAACCGCCCTTTCGTAATCGGCCCGCATCGTTGATCGTTGAGCCGTGCATCGATGACGGACGTCTGGGGGCACCGATGGGGAGTTTCAGTCGCAGGGACCTGCTGGCCGCGGCGCTGGGCGCCGGACTGCTCGCGGCATGCGGTTCCAACACCGGGCGCGGTGGGGGGAGTTCGGGTACGTCGCTGGCGCAGTGGTACCACCAGTACGGCGAGCCCGGTACCGAACGGGCCGTCCAGCGCTACGCCGCCGCGTTCACGAAAGCCCGCGTCACCGTGCAGTGGCGGCCGGGGAACTACGACCAGCAGACCGCCGCCGCGCTGCTCACCGACTCCGGGCCGGATGTGTTCGAGGTCAACGGGCCCACCCTCGACCAGATCCAGGGCGGCCAGGTTCTCGATCTCACCGAGCTGGTGGACCCGGTGAAGGACGACTTCAATCCGGCCGTGCTCGGACCCAAGACGTACCGGGGGAGGGTCTACGGCATCCCGCAGGTCATCGACATGCAGATGCTCTACTACCGCAAGAGCCTGCTGGAGGACGCCGGCGTCGAGCCGCCCGCCACCCTCGACGCCCTCGTGGACGCCGCCCGCGCGCTCACCGGCAGCACGACGAAGGGGCTGTTCCTGGGCAACGACGGGGGAGCGGGGGTGCTCGGCGGAACCCCCCTGTACGCGGCCGGACTCCAACTCGTGAGCGAGGACGGCAAGGTCGGCTTCGACGATCCCGCCGCCGCCCGCACCCTCGGCAAGCTGCACCGGCTCCACGCCGACGGGTCCCTCCTCCTCGGCGCGCCCAGCGACTGGTCCGACCCGTCCGCCTTCCTCCAGGGGCTGACCGCGATGCAGTGGTCGGGCCTGTGGGCGCTGCCGCAGGTGCACAAGGAACTCGGTGACGACTTCGGGGTGCTCCCCTTCCCGCGGGACGGGAGCCAGGGGCGGCCCTCCGTGCCCGTCGGCGCGTACGGCGCCGCCGTCAGCGCCCGCAGCCGGCACAAGGAGCTGGCCAAGGAGTACGTGAAGTGGCTGTGGGTCGAACGCACCGACTACCAGGAGGACTTCGCGCTGTCGTACGGGTTCCACATCCCCGCCCGGATCTCCCTCGCCCGGAAGGCCACCGCGCTCAAGGACGGGCCCGCCGCCGACGCCGTCCGCTTCACCACCGACCACGGCTACGCACAGCCGCTGCTGTGGACCCCGGCGAGTCAGACCGCCTACCAGGACGCGCTCAGCCGGATCATCAACAACGGTGCGAGTCCGGAACGGGAACTGCGGGCGGTCGTACGGAAGGTGTCGGCCGAACTCGACCGCGTGAAGAAGACGTCGTGAGGCGCAACAGAGCCCTCTGGTTCTGGGTGTTCGTCGGGCCGTTCGCGCTCGGGCTCGCGCTGTTCACGTACGTCCCGCTGCTGTGGAGCGTGGCGCTCAGCTTCTTCGACGCGCACAACACGGTCACGCCCACGCACTTCGTCGGGCTGGACAACTACACGGCCATGCTGCGGGACCGGGCCTTCGTCGACAGTCTGAGGACCTTCGTCGTCTTCACCGCCTTCATCGTGCCCGTCACCTACGTGTGCTCCCTGTCCCTCGCCCTCATGGTCAACCGCCTTCGGCGCGCCCAGGCCTTCTTCCGGTCCGTGTTCTTCCTGCCGGCCGCCTGCAGTTATGTCGTGGCCGCGCTGATCTGGAAGATGTCGCTCTTCAACGGGGTGCGGTTCGGGCTGGCCAACACCGTGCTGGGCTGGTTCGGCGGCGATCCCGTCGCCTGGCTGTCCACCACCGACCCGCCCTGGTACTGGCTGGTCGTCGTCACCGTACGGCTGTGGCTCCAGGCCGGGTTCTACATGATCCTGTTCCTCGCCGGACTCCAGCGGATCGACCCGGCGCTGTACGAGGCGGCGGCCGTGGACGGGGCCCGGCCCGGCTGGACGGTCCTGCGGCACATCACCCTGCCCCAGCTGCGGGCCACCTCGGTCGCGGTGGTGCTGCTGCTCGCCGTCAACGCCTTCCAGGCCTTCGACGAGTTCTACAACCTGCTGTCCGACGCCCGGGGCTATCCGCCGTACGCCCGGCCGCCGTTGGTCTACCTGTACTACACCGCCCTCGGGCAGGGGCAGAACCTCGGGCTGGGCAGCGCGGGCGCGGTGATCCTCGCGCTGGTCGTCGCCGTCGTCACGGTGGGACAGGCGCGCTGGCTGCGACTGGGAAGGACGGACGGCGATGGATGACGCCCTGGTGCGGGCCGGGCGTGCGCTGCGGCTTGCCCTGCTGACCGCGCTCGCCCTGCTCTTCCTGATCCCCTTCTACCTGCTCGTGCGCAACGGGCTGGCCAGTGACAAGGACATCACCTCCCCCGAGTGGACCTTCTTCCCCCGGGAGGTGCGGTGGGACAACGTCGGTGAGCTGTTCGGCGATCCGTCCGTGCCCTTCGCCCGGTCCCTGCTCAACTCGGCGCTGATCGCGGTCGCCACCACCGTGGGCACCCTGCTCCTCGCCTCCCTCGCGGGCTACGGCCTCGCCCGCATCCCCTACCGGCACGCGAACAAGGTGTTCTACGGCATCCTGGGCACCCTGCTGGTCCCGGCGGCCGTCACCTTCGTGCCCAGCTTCGTGCTGGTGTCGTCACTGGGCTGGATCTCCACGCTGCGCGGGCTGATCGTCCCGACCCTGTTCCCGGCCTTCGCCTGCTTCGTCTTCCGGCAGTACTTCCTCGGCTTCCCCCGGGAGCTGGAGGACGCGGCACAGGTGGACGGGCTCGGCTACTGGCGGACGTACTGGCGCGTCGTCGTGCCCAACGCCCGGCCGGTGTTCGCCGCCGTCGGGGCCATCGTGTTCCTCGGCGCGTGGAACTCCTTCCTGTGGCCGCTGGTGATCGGGCAGGACCGGAACGCCTGGACGGTGCAGGTCGCCCTGTCCTCGTTCACGACCGCCCAAGTGGTGCGGCTGCACGAGCTGTTCGTCGCGGCGGCCGTGTCGGTCCTGCCGTTGCTGCTGGTGTTCCTGTGCTTCCAGCGGTGGATCGTGGCCGGGGTGGAGCGGTCCGGGATCGACTGACGGGAGCCGGGGCTCAGGCCGTGGAGCCGCCGTCGACCACCAGGTCGGCGCCGACCACCGAGGCCGCGTCGTCCGAGGCCAGGTACAGCACGGCGGCGGCCACCTCCTCGACGGTGGAGACCCGGCCGAGCGGCACCTCGGTGCGCATGCGCGCGGCCCGGCCGGCCTCGGTCTCCCCCTGCCGGAACGACATGTCGGTGGCGGTGGGGCCGGGGCTGACGGCGTTGATGCGGACGCCGTCGGCGATGTGGTCCAGGGCGGCGGCGCGGGTGAGGACGGAGACGGCCGCCTTGCTGACGGCGTAGCCGGCGGTGCCGGGCACCCGGCTGTGCACGCCGATCCGGGAGGCGATGTTCACGATGGCGCCGCCGTCCGGCTGGGTGCGCATCCGCGCGATCTCGGCCTGGAGGGCGAGGAAGACGCCGGTGACGTTGACGTCGAGCATCCGGCGCCAGTCCTCCTCGGCCAGGTCGCCCACGGACCGGCCCCGGCCCTCCAGCACACCGGCGCTGTTCACCGCGACGTCCAGCGAGCCGAACCGGTCCACGGCGGCGTCCACCAAGGTCTGCAGGTCCTCCGCGCGGGAGACGTCGGCGGTGACGGCGAGCGACTTGCCGCCCTCGGCCTCGATCAGCGAGACGGTCTCGTCCAGCGGGTCCCTGCGCCGCCCGGCGACGACGACCTGGGCGCCCTCGCGGGCCAGGGCGCGGGCCACCCCGCGGCCGATGCCGGAGCCGGCGCCGGTGACGAGGGCGGTCCGGCCGGAGAAGCGGTGCGTCATGGTGAGGTCCCCTTTTCTTGACCGAACGGTTCAGTATGAGGTGTGCGAAAACGGCCGGACCCGTGAGGGCGCGGCTCAGTCCAGCAGGGCCAGGGCCTGCTCGGCGGCGTCCCTGACCCTGGCCGGGTCCGCCGAGGCCTTTCCGACCACCCGCAGGCCCTGGAGCAGGACCAGCAGCATGCGCGCGAGCGCCAGCGGGTCCCGGTCCCCGGCCAGCTCGCCCCCCGCCCGGGCGCGGACGAGGGCGGAGTGCAGCAGGGTCTCGACGGTGTCCCAGCTGCGCTCCACCCGGTGGGCCGCCTCCCGGTCGTGCGGGGCCAGTTCGACCGCCGTGTTGGTGACCAGGCAGCCCTGCTCCCGGGTGGCCTCGGCGGTGGCCTCGGCGGCGAACCGCCGGACCAGCGCGCGCACGGCCGGCAGCACCGGGCCGGGCCGGGACAGCTCGTGCGTCAGGAGCGGGTCCTGGACCTGCCCGTACCGGTCCAGCGCGCGCAGGTACAGCTCGTGCTTGCTGCCGAAGGTGGCGTACAGGCTGGCCTTGCCGATGCCCAGGTGCTCCACCAGGTCGGTCATCGACGTCGCCTCGTAGCCGCGCCGCCAGAACAGCTCCAGGGCCGACTGGAGGGCCGCGTCGGGATCGAATTCCTTGGTCCTGGCCATGGGGGGAGCCTAGGGCTATCTGAAACGACCGGTCAAGAAAGAGGGGGTGGCCGGCCCGAGCGGCGCCCGCGCGCGGTCCGGCCCCCGGTGGCAGCATGGGATGCCATGCGTGCCGCGTACATCCAGGAGCTGGGTCCCCCGGACGTCATCCGGTACGGCGAGCTGCCCGCGCCCCGCCCCGGCCCGGCCGACGTCCTGGTGGACGTCCTCGCCACCGCCGTGGACCCGGTCGACGCCTACGTCCGCTCGGGGGTGTTCCGAACGGACGTGGACTTCCCGTTCGTCATCGGCCGCGACCTGGTGGGTACGGTCGCAGGGACGGGACCGGGCGCGACCGGCTTCCGTGCCGGTGACCGCGTGTGGTGCAACAGCCTCGGGCACGAGGGGCGGCAGGGGGCGGCCGCCGAGCAGGCGGTGGTGGCGGCCGACCGGCTCTACCCCCTGCCCGACGGCGTCGACCCCGACCTCGCCGTGGCCGCGCTCCATCCGGCCGCCACCGCGTATCTCGCCCTGTTCGTCCACGGCCGCCTCCGCCTCGGCGAGACCGTGCTGGTGGCGGGCGCCGCGGGCAACGTCGGCAGCGCCCTCGTGACGTTCGCGGCGCGGGCGGGGGCCCGGGTCCTCGCCACGGCCGCCGCACGGGACGCCGGGTACTGCGCCGAGACGGGTGCGGCCGAGGTGTTCGACTACCGCGACCCGGACCTGCCCGGGACGATCCGCCGGGCGGCGCCGGCCGGCATCGACGTCTACGTGGACACGGCGGGCGTGAACGACCTGGAGACCTCGGTCGGTCTGCTCGCCCGCCGCGGCCGGGTGGTGCTGCTCGCCGGCGCCGGTACCCGGCCCGTGCTGCCCGCCGGACCGCTGTACATGAACGACAACTCCGTCGTGGGCTTCGCCATCTCCCACGCCACGACCGTCGAACTCGCCGCCGCCGCGACCGCCGTCAACGACCTGCTGCGGCAGGGCCTCCTGCACCCCAGAAGCATCGAGGTACTCCCGCTGACCGCCGCCGCCGAGGCACACGCGCGGCTGGAGAACGGAGAGCTGCGGGGCCGCCGGGTGGTGCTGCGCACGGACCTGACCTGATCCGGCCCCGAGCCGCGCTTATGGCGTCCGGCCGGCCGGGGGCCGGGGTCCTGCGTACGGGCCTGGCCTGGGCCGCCCCGGGGCGGGGCCCGTGGCGGGCGGTCGGCGGGGGGTCCCTGCGCACGGATCTGGCCTGGGCCGGCCCTGGGGCCGGGTCTGTGGCGTCCGGCCGGCCGGGGGTCGGGGTCCTGCGTACGGGCCTGGCCTGGGCCGGCCCGACCGGCCGACCGGTCGCGCACCGCGTCGAAGCCGTCCCGCGGCGAC